>JAQUZO010000131.1 GCA_028691285.1 Anaerovibrio sp.
TCAGTCCTATATTTGATATTATTTTAGCTTCTTTCTTCCAACAGGGGACAAATGATATTTGTTGACGGACTCAAGGTATTATTTCGGCCTTCAAAATGATGAAAAGCTCTGAATTTTTTTTGGCTTTGTGTACACTTTTGAATAAATTGCCCAGAACAGGCAAATCTCCCAAAAAGGGAATTTTGGACATGGAATGTATTTCCTCCGAGGAAATCAGTCCGCCAATAATCATGGTTTCTCCATCCCTGAGCCGCACCATCGTATCTGCCGAGCGCTTCTGGAAGCTGTAGGCATTCATTTCTTCAATATACTGCGGCGAAGAAACCTCCGTATGGATGCGGGAGGTGATATAGCCATCCTCGTTGACCATGGGCAGACAGCGTAATATGATGCCCGCCGGACGATATTCAATCGAAGTGGTGACCGTGGAATTTGTTGTAGAAACGGTAGGCACAGGCACCTCTCCGCCAATATTGATTACAGCCTCCTGCCCCTGCAGGGTGATGATATTCGGCCGCGAAAGCACATCCGCCTTACCGTTGGTGACCAGAGCCTCCAAAGCCGCCGCATACTGCCATTCATAGGGTTTGCCGCCAGGTCCTTTGCCGAAGCTGACAATTCCTCCCGCCGTACCGGAGCCGCTGAACACCGGCCGTATATTATCTGCACCGTTAAAGCAATACTGAGGCAGAGTGCTCCACTCCCACTGGATTCCCAGCTTGCTGGCATCATCCCTGGACACAGAAACAACCTTGGCTTCAATGGATATCTGCCTGGCGGGCACATCCAGCTTTCTGACCAGCTCCCTCACGGCAGCAGCCTCCTCCTCTGTAGCATAAACCAGCAAAGAGCCTGTACTGACATCCGTCAATACCCGCCTGTGCTGTACGCCTGCTTTCTCTTTGTCCCCGCCCTCAGCGCTTTTGTCCAAAAAAGCCCCCTGTTCCTGATGCACTGATGTCTTTGGGCTTTTTACCGCGCCGGAAGCTGCCTGATTGCCGTCCTGAACAAAATATAAAGCTGCCGCATTTTTGACATCCTCCAGCGGAGCATATTTCACCGGCATCACATGGACAGAAGCAAAGCCGCTGAGCAAATTCTTTTCTCCCCCAACAATCCAGGTATTGCCCTGCTTCGTCAAGGACAATCCTCTTGCCCTGACCACATTGGCAATAATCTCCGCCGGCTCCCCGGCATCCATTTTCAATGAGACCTGCCCTGTTACAGACTGATCCAAAATCAGATTCAGGCCCCCCAGCCGCGCCACGGAACGCAGCAGCTCACTTATTTCTGCGCCCTGAACATTCAGGGACATGGCAGACACTGCGCTGCTGTCCAGCAGGATAAACATTCCTGCCAAAATCCCTGCAAGTATTTTTCTCATCATCATCCCTCCGCTACCGATAATTCTTCTGCTGACCCACGGCCGGTATCGTATCTCCTACCTGCAGCTCATAGACTGTGCCGCTGATATCGATGCTTGCCCCATCCTGCCTGACAGACGCTACCGAACAGCCCTGCCAGGCTTCTTCCCCTGCGGTCAGGAATCTGACCCTGCCGTCCGCCGCCACCAGGGCTCCTGTATATTCTCCCTCATTGATGATTCCCTGGAGCTGAAGCCTCTTTGCTGTACTCTTTCCCTCAGCGGTATCTTCCTGCACTGTTTTTCTGTCCCTGCTGACAACGGCATGCCCCTCCTGCTTTGCCTTAACGGTTTTGGCAGATCCGCCCTGCGGCGCTGCCAGCGGATGTCCCGGAAGGAATGGATTTCCCACAGGCTTCTGCAGCAGGGCCTCTCTGATGCCCTCCGGCTCCTTTACAAGCGGTTTGCCGCTGCCGCCTTCCGAAATCAATACAGCGCCGCTCCTGTCTCCTGCCGTCTCCTGTTTCTCATCTGCCCCTGAGCACACAAAAAGAGCCAAAGCTGCACAGACTGCAAGCACAAAAATGCCTGCTGCCCTAAGCCGCCATGACTCCTCCATTTTCCCCCTCAGAACCTGTATCGCCTGCCAAAATTTTTCCTGCCATTCTTCCATGCTGACTCCTCCCCTAAGCGCCTTTAGCCGCCCTGCTCCGGGGAAGCCATTCCAGATTCCCAGATTGTCTATTGAATTTTCAAGGAACGGACTTCCCCACATCTGCCATATAGCATACACGACGCATCAGCCGCGCCAATCTGACATCATTATAAACACTTTGCCCAAGCAGCGCAAGGATAAATTTTCAGAATCTTCGCACATATTATATAGGAATAAAAATATAGAGTATCCGCGAGAAAATATTATCTCCCGTGGCTGCAGAATATAAAAGACTTACAAACACATTCAAGTGGCTCTTGAGAAAAACGGTAAAAGATAATGAGATGGATACAGGCAAATTTTACGAACAAGAGCACCGCAGAAATCAATTATTACAGAAAATAAACTTAAGATCATCATTGCCCCACACACGGATCTGCGGCAAAGAACCTGTTACTATTTTAGAAACTATCCTGCATTAGTGCTGCAAATGAAAACTTCGAAAAATATTTCTCATTCATAGCGAAGACAAATTTTTAAAGCAAGCATCGTTTTGACCAGTGTGGTGCGATTGTATATTTGAATGGTTATTCAGATTGGACCACAGCAAAAATTGATGCTTTAAGCAAATTCATGTGATATAGATTAAGCAGAAGGGACAATGATTTTTTACATCAAGGGTTCGATGGATGGTGTGAAATATCAGCAAATGCGTATCTGCCATATGGTTAATTCAAAAGATGAGATACAATTTGGAGTATATACCTGTATTCTAGAAGAGTCATCTTTCAAAGCAGCCTTTACAGAGCCTGAAGTCACTGAATGCAAACGGCTGGCACACAGTGACCAGCAGCCCGATGAACTGTACTAAAAATTCAGCTTATTAAAACCCATTAAATGCTATAAATCGAAATTTATAACGAAGATGATATGAAAACGAGAGCCAATCACTGAAAAAGTGATTGGTTTTCTTTTGCCCAAGGCAAAAGCCCGATTGCGGAGAGCGAGGCCCAAAGAAGCGGCGTGAGAGTTCAGAGTTCACTTCAACGAGGATAGTAAAATGGGTGTCGGTGACAAAACTGAATATGGTTCTTTTACATGATATAAAACAAAAAAGCCTTAAAAGGGATAAAAACTATTGCCGGTTATTCACAGGCAAAGCCATAAAATATTCCATAAAAAATGAGGCCAGGTTCAACCCCGGCCTCAATATTTTGATTTTCACCAACGATTATGGCATAAGGACAGACCGTCCTCAGCCCTGTGCCTTGACTTCCTGCAGGCTTGGCCCCATGATGCGCTTGTAAGCCTCTACACCCGGCTGATTGAA
>JAQUZO010000132.1 GCA_028691285.1 Anaerovibrio sp.
AACAAACGAGACTCCAGCAATGCCTTTTTCTCTATGGTAAGCTGGATACCAAAATTCTGCTGCACAATCTGGGCATATTGCCAAAATAAAGCTTCCTGCATAAATTTCCTTCCCCATTTTATCCATGTTCCGCAATCAGTATTTGCCAAACCCCTCATCATCGGTCAGAGCAATTTTTTTAGGCTTTACGCCCGCTTCAGCAGGCTGAATGAGAGGTGCCGCCGTCAGGCTCGGCTTCTGTATTTCAGTATGTCCGGTATCCTCCGGCTGATAAAAGCTCCCGCCAACATGGTTCAGCTTGAACCTAGCAACACTCGCCTTCATCCTGGATGCCTGATTGTTCAGCTGCTGGCTGGAAGCCGCCGCCTCCTCAGAAGTGGCAGAATTGGCCTGTACCACCTGGGATACCTGCTGTACACCCTGATTTATCTGCTCAAGAGCCAGCTTCTGCTCCTTGGACGCCTTGGCAATATTGGCCACAAGGTCTGCCACGCAGGAAACATCCTCCACGATTGCATGGAGAGCATCAGCCGTCTTGTTGGCAATGCCGCGTCCCGCCTCAACCTTCTGCATGGAGCCTTCAATCATCTCCGTAGTTTCATTGGCAGCCTTGGCACTGCGGGCAGCCAGGTTGCGCACTTCCTCTGCCACCACGGCAAACCCCTTGCCGTGCTGACCGGCACGGGCAGCCTCCACGGCTGCATTGAGGGCGAGGATATTGGTCTGGAAGGCTATCTCATCAATGACCTTGATTATCTTGGAAATATTGACCGAAGCCGAATTGATTTCCTCCATGGCAGACAGCATTTCCTGCATTTCCTGGTTCCCTACCTCGGCCTTTGTGCGGGTCCCCATGGTCAGCTCATTTGCCTTGTCCGCATTTTCCGCATTGCTGGCGGTCTGAGAAGCTATCTCCGAAATAGATGCAGAAAGCTGCTCTACAGAAGCGGCCTGCTCAGAAGCCCCCTGGGACATCGCCACGCTGGCATCAGAAACATTGTGCGCCCCCGCAGACACCTGGTCGGCCTCCTGGTTGATGCCCGCCATGACATCGTGGACACGCTGACGCATCACCTCGAAGCTGGCTGCCACATCCCCCAGCTCATCACCAGTGCTGGTAGTCACCTCTGTCGCCAGGTCTCCTGCCGCAATCCGCTTGGCAGAATCCGTAAGCTGCAGCAGGCGCTTTTTCAAATCCCTGTTAAAGGCAATGCCGCCTCCAAGAGAAATTATTATCATCGCCAAAGCAATACCTACAGTCACCATGACATCCTTCACCAGCTCTTCACTGATTGCCGTGTCACGGGCCTGGACTGTTTCATAGCCAATATCGGCAATGCTGTGCAGGCTGTCAGCAATATCCTCCTCCAGCTTGGCAAACCTGGCAGAATTTGCCTGCTGGACAGCCGGATCTGCCACTTGCCCGGCCTGTCTGGCCTGAATGGCAGCCGCACTGTCCTTGCGAAAGGTATTGTATTTGGTGGTCAAGTCATCCACCGCCGCCTTGGCTTCGCCATTTTTCACCGCCGCCTGCAGATTTTTCAGGCAGTCATCAGCTTCAGAGAGATTCTTGGTCATGGCTGCGAAGCTCGCCTGCTGCCTGGCAGGGTCAGCCGCAGTCATACCAAGCAGCATATTGACCCTGGCATGCTGAAAATGCATTCCCATCTCATACGCATTGGCACTGGCTGCCACATCAGTGCTGATGATATCCCTGTAGGTAGCATCAGTATCCCTGGAAACTGTTATACCAAAATAAGCAACACCTATAATGAGCATTTCCATGAAAAAAGTAAAAAGCATCAGCTTGGTGCCGATTTTCATATTTTTCAAAAGCATCATAACCTGTCCACTCCTATCCCCTGTATACAGCTTATTTCTCTGCTGTTTCGTCCCCACCAGCAGATTCCATCATTTCCTTTTCATCCTCCGAAAACAGCTTCTCCCAGTCCAGCAGCAGAACCACACTGCCTGCCAGCTTGCCGATGCCGCAGATATATTTATTTTGTGCTGCCTTCAATTCCGGCGGCGGCACTACATCCTTTTCCTGAATATCCAGCACCTCGGATACACCGTCCACAATCAGGCCGATCATGACATCATTGATTTCCACGACCACCACACAGGTTCTGTCCGTATACTCCCGGTACTCCCTCCGGAAGCGCAGACGCATATCCACCACAGGAATGATTTTGCCTCTGAGATTGATGATTCCCCTTACATAATCCGGTACCTCCGGCACATTGGTTATCTTCTGGATCCCGATAATCTCAATGACAACCCTGATGTCAATGCCGTAAACCTCCTCTCCCAAAGAAAAGGTCAGATATTTGTCCTTTTGCGTATCTTCCTCTTCTGTGAGATTCTTCTCGTCGTCCACTCTAATCCCCCCATTTATGAAAAAATCATATTGTGCAGCTTCTGCGGATCAAGAATCAGGCTGATACTGCCGTCTCCCAGCAGCGTACAGCCGCTGATCTCGGTAGTGTCCATCAACCTGCTTATATATTTAGGCACAGGCTTGACCACTATCTCCTGCACTCCCAGCAGGCGGTCCGCCAGGACCCCGAAGGTGTGGCTGCCAGCCTCCAGCAAAAGCACGATTCCCTGCAGAGGGTCTGCCACTGCGTCAGCTATTCCATACATCTCATGCAGGCGCACGACTGGGCAGCAGCTCCCCTGGACCATAATCATCTCATTGCCGTCAGGATCGCTGAAAATCTGTCCCGGCTCCGGGCGGAAGGAACGGCTGATGCTGGTAATCGGTATGGTAAAGCTGGAGCCTCCCACCGTAACGGACATCCCGTCAATAATGGCAAGAGTCAGAGGAATGTGAATAGTTGTGACACTGCCCATACCAGGCGTGCTGTCCACCACCACCTGTCCTCCCAGTGCTTTGATATTGGAGGCCACCACATCCATGCCTACGCCGCGCCCGGAAAACTCCGTTACCTTTTCCTTGGTAGAAAAGCCCGGTGCAAAAATAAAGGAATATATCTCCTTGTCCGTATATTCCTCCTCCGGCTTGACCAAAAGACCATTCCGGCGGGCGCGCTCCATGATTTTTTCCCGATTCAGGCCGCCGCCGTCATCCTTGATGGTAAGCACCACCTCACCGCCGGCATTTTCTGCGGACAGGACAATCGTGCCTGTCTCCTGCTTACCGGCATCCACGCGCGCCTCAGGCAGCTCAATGCCATGATCGACCGCATTTCTGACAATGTGCATCAGCGGATCTGAAATATGCTCATTGATATTCTTATCAACCTCTGTAGCCTCTCCGACAAGAACCAGCCTCGCTTTTTTGCCCAGCTTTTTGGACATAT
>JAQUZO010000032.1 GCA_028691285.1 Anaerovibrio sp.
AAAAAAAACTGGATAAGTAGAAAAATAAGCTATTTTATCCAAATAAAAACCTTATTTATCCACAATGGTCAAGGAAAAGTTCTTGACACTATTTCAGTGGTAGTCTATAATCTTTGGTAGTTTAAATTCAATATATGATGTTCAGATTGGGTTTGACCGAGTGATTCTCGTAAACATATAAGGAGGTGCAATATTTTGAAACAGACTTATCAGCCTAACAACCATTGGAAGAAAAAAACTCATGGTTTTCGTGAGCGCATGAAGACTAAGGGTGGCCGTCAGGTATTGGCTCGCCGCCGTGCAAGAGGCAGAAATAAGCTTTCAGCATAATATTAGGTCACCTCGGTGACCTATTTTTATTATCAGAGGAAATAAGCCTCTGTATTGTGTTGCTGAAATGGAGTTTTTGTCATGTACAAATTGCCGAAGGGGCGTATTCTGTGCCGCAAAAGCGATTTTCAGAGGATTCACCGCTTCGGAAAATCCTATGCCAACAGATATTTGGTTATTTATGTCTTTACAGCGAGTGGGCTGAAGGACAGGGTAGGTTTTGCTGCCGGCAAGAAGCTCGGCAATGCAGTTACGCGTAATCGAGTCAAACGCCTTATGCGTGAGTGCTATCGCCTGAATCAGCAGAAGCTTGCTGAGGGCTATACTATTTTGCTGGTAGGCAGGAAAGCAGCTACTACCGAAAAGTATGATGTAATTGAGAGAGCCTTTCTCAGTTTGGGCAGAAAGGCAAAGATTTTGAAGGGATGATTCAGGTGAAGGCTTTCTTTCTTTTCCTGATCGAGGTGTACAGGAAGTATATATCGCCTCTGAAATCCCCATGCTGCCGCTATATTCCCACCTGTTCGGAATATGCTATGATAGCGATTGAAAGATACGGAGTCAAAAAGGGAGGCTGGCTGGCCTTCAAGCGCGTTTTGCGCTGCCATCCTTTTCACAGGGGCGGTTATGATCCGGTTCCGTAGTATAAAGGACGTGTTGATTTGGAATTTATGATGAACCTCTTTGAGCCGCTGATAAATGTTTTCCGTTTCTTGTTTGACGGATTTTATGCGATTACGGCTATGGCTGGTTTTGCCAACTACGGTTTAGCCATTATTATGATGACTATTTTGGTCAAGGTACTGATGTATCCTTTGACCGCCAAGCAGGTTCGTTCCATGAAGGCAATGCAGGAGCTGCAGCCTGCATTGAAGAAGCTTCAGAAGGATTATAAGAATAATCCTCAGCTTTTGCAGCAGAAAATGGGAGAGCTGTACAAGGAGTCAGGTGTGAATCCTCTGTCCGGCTGTCTGCCGCTTTTGATTCAGATGCCTATTCTCATGGGCGTTTATTATTGCCTGTATGGCTATAGCTATACTGGCGATCCGACCTTTTTGTGGCTGACAAGTCTGTCCGATACAGATCATCTGTATATTCTGCCGATTTTGTCCGCTTTGACTACCTATATTCAGCAGAAGCAGACCATGGTCAACAATGGCAGCGACAATCAGCAGATGAAAATAATGAGCTATATGATGCCGTTGTTCATCGGCTGGATTTCTCTGAGCTTCCCATCAGGTCTGGTAGTTTACTGGGTTACCATGAACCTTTGCCAGATTGTACAGCAGTGGTATATGTTCCGTGGAGAAAAGAAGCTGGAAGCTGAAGTAGAGGACACTGACGAAAGTGTCAAGAAATAGAGGTAGGGTTAATGGCTGTTGAGATTGAAAAGACAGGAAAGACAATAGAAGATGCCAAGAGGGCTGCCCTGGAAGAACTTCAGGTAGCAGCTGAGCTGGTGGACTTCAAGGTTATAGAGGAGCCGAGCAAGGGCTTTTTTGGCCTTATCGGCAATAAGCCTGCCAGGATTTTGGCAAGGGTCAGGGAGCTGTCACCGGCTGAAAAGGCAGAAAAATTTCTGAAGGATATTTTTGCTGTCATGAAGCTGGAGGTGGCTGTTCAGGTAAGTGAGTCTGAGGATGGCGTAGTGATGAATCTCACAGGTGAAAATCTGGGGATTCTCATTGGCAAGCATGGTCAGACTCTGGATTCCCTGCAGTATTTGGCTAACCTTACTGCTAACAGGGGATTGGCGGAGGATAAAATCCGGATCATTCTGGATATTGAGAATTATCGCAGCCGCCGTGAGGAAACTCTGCGCCGTTTAGCCGTCCGTTTGGCGGATAAGGTACGCCGTACCGGTGAGCGTGTTGTTTTGGAGCCTATGAATCGTCACGAAAGAAAAATCATTCACATGGCACTGCAGGACAATTATCGTATTTCTACCTACAGCTCAGGAGATGAGCCTTATCGTAAGGTGGTCATTGAGCTGAAGCGCGGCGGCCGCCGGGAGCGCCGGGAAAAGGATTTTTCCGTTAACTCTGCTGAGCGGGCAGAGAATTGATTTTTTACATTGAATAGCTGTGAAAGGGCTGTTGACAATTAAGTTATGTATTGCGATTGTGTTTCGTAATGGTATAATTTAGTTGGAGCGGCTCTTTTTTTGTTGATATTTTGATGGTAGAGGGCTTTGGAAAAAGCCAAAGCTATGAGGATGAGGATATGCAGCAGGATTACACAATCAGTGCTATTTCGACTGCCATGGGAGAAGGCGGCATCGGCATTGTCCGTATGAGCGGCGAAAGGGCGATAGAAATAGCAGCCAAATGCTTTAGGCCGATGCATGGCGGAAAAATCACAGATTTTGCAGCCAGGCGGGCTTTGTTCGGCAGAATTTATGATGAAGACGGCAGATTTTTGGATGAGGCAATCTGCATCATCATGGAGGCACCGCATTCCTACACCTGTGAGGATGTAGTGGAGCTGCAGTGCCATGGTGGAGGTCTGGTACTGCAGGAGGTGCTGTCACTGACCTACAGGCTGGGCGCCAGTGCGGCGGAGCCGGGAGAGTTCACCAAGCGTGCTTTTCTCAACGGCAGGCTGGATCTCAGCCAGGCCCAGTCCGTCATGGATATGATCCAGGCAAAGACGGCAGCTTCGCTGGAGCTGGCAGCGGGTAATCTGCAGGGACGGCTGTCCGGCAGGATACAGGATATGCGTCAGGAGATTTTGTCGATTATTGCCCATCTGGAAGCATCAATTGATTTTCCAGAGGATGATATTGAGGATGTGGCTTTGTCTGAGGCGGAGCTGAAGGTGGAGAAGCTGCACGGTGAGCTGGAGGAGCTGCTGGCCTTTGCGGATGCTGGACAGATTTTGCGGGATGGTCTGAAGACAGCTATCATTGGCAAGCCAAATGCAGGCAAATCAAGTCTGATGAATCGGATTTTGGGGCAGGAGAGGGCAATTGTGACGGATATTCCGGGGACTACCCGGGACAGCATCGAGGAATATGTCAATATTGGCGGTATTCCCCTGAAGCTGGCTGATACGGCTGGTATCAGAGAGACGGATAACCTCGCCGAGAAAATCGGCGTGGAAAGAGCCTATAGCCATGCCAGGGACGCTGAGCTTGTGCTGGCTGTCTTTGACGGCACGGAGCTGGTATCTGAGCAGGATGAGCCGATTTGGCATCTCTTGAGCCAGTGTCGGGGCAAAATAATCATTATCATCAATAAGGCGGATTTGGAGCTGCGTCTTTCAGAGGCTGAGATAAGGAAAATTGCTGCTGAAAAAGAGGTTGAAGAAATCTACAAAATTATAAGCATGTCTGCCAAAGGGGGCACAGGGCTGGAGGAGCTGGAGGAGAACATCAAGAATCTGGTCTTTGCCGGTAAAATCAGCCGCCGCGAATCTGTTATGGTCAGTGACGCCCGGCAAAAAAATATTTTGTGTCAGGCCATGACACTTTTGGAGCAGACCCGCGTTACTCTCCTCAGCGGCATGAGTGAGGATTTTGTGGTCATAGATCTGCGTTCTGCCTGGGAAAAGCTGGGAGAAATCACTGGTGATACTCTGGGCGAGGATATCATAGATGAAATTTTCAGCCGTTTTTGTATCGGCAAATAGGCTGCAGCAAGCTGAGCAGCTGATGGTATGGGAGGATTTTGGATGAAGGATAATATATTTGTGGCAGGGGATTATGATGTCGTGGTCATTGGTGCCGGGCATGCCGGTGCTGAGGCAGCTCTGGCGGCAGCAAGGCTGGGCTGTGAAACCATGCTGGCAACCCTGAGTATGGACAATATTGCGATGATGCCCTGCAATCCTTCAGTCGGTGGACCCGGCAAGGGGCATCTGGTGCGTGAGCTGGATGCTTTGGGAGGCCAGATGGGCATCAATGCTGACGAAACCTGTATCCAGTTCCGTATGCTGAATACGGGCAAGGGGCCTGCGGTTCACGCACTGAGAGCACAGGCAGACAAAAAGCATTATCAGTTCCGCATGAAGGAGGTCTGTGAAAATCAGGAGCATCTTGATGTGAAGCAGCTTTTGATTGATGAGCTGATTGTGGAGGATGGCTGTGTCAGGGCAGTGCGGACTGAGAATGATGAATATTATCTCTGCAAAACGGTCATTCTTGCTACAGGCACTTATCTTAAAGGCTCTATTATCATTGGTGAGCATACTCACAGCGGCGGCCCCAATGGGCAGCGCTCTGCGGATATGCTGTCAAAATCCCTGCTGTCAGCAGGCATCAGACTGATGCGTTTCAAGACGGGTACACCTGCCCGTGTGGACAGCCGTTCTCTGGATTACAGCAGGATGCAGATACAGCCGGGAGATGAGGAAGCCGATAATTTCTCCTTTATGAGCGATGCCAGGACGAGGGAGCAGGTACCCTGCTATCTTACCTATACCAATGCGGCTACTCATAAAATAATCATGGACAATATCCACCGTGCACCGATGGCCAACGGGCTGATCAAGGGCGTAGGACCGAGATACTGTCCTTCTATAGAGACCAAGCTGGTTCGTTTTCCGGATAAGGAAAGGCATCAGCTCTTTTTGGAGCCGGAGGGGAACCATACCAATGAGGTATATGTACAAGGAATGTCTACCAGTCTGCCCATGGATGTACAGCTGGCATTTCTGCGGACCATTCCGGGTATGGAAAAGGTCAAGATGATGCGGCCTGGCTATGCCATTGAGTACGACTGCATCGATCCGCTGCAGCTCAAGCCGACTCTGGAATTCAAAAAAATCAGCGGTCTGTTTTCAGCCGGACAGTCCAACGGTACCTCAGGCTATGAGGAGGCTGCGGCCCAGGGACTCATTGCCGGCATCAATGCAGCCATGAAGCTGCAGGGAAGGGAACCGTTGATTCTGAAGCGTTCTGAGGCTTATATCGGCGTTTTGATTGACGATCTTGTGACCAAGGGTACCAATGAGCCGTATCGTATCATGACCTCACGGGCAGAGTACCGGCTGCTGCTGCGGCAGGATAATGCCGACCTGCGTCTGACGCCGATCGGCAGAAGGCTGGGGCTGGTCAAGGAGGAACGCTGGAGGAGATTTACAGCCAAAAAGGAAGCTATTGAAGATGCGCTGAAAATGCTGGAGGATACCATGCTGCATCCCAGCCAGCAGACACAGCAGCTTTTGGCAGCAGCGGAAATCGGGGAAATCAAAAACAGCCTGAGCCTTTTTGATTTGCTGCGCCGTCCGGAGGTAACTTATGATGTGCTGCGCCCTATTTTCAACCTGCCTGAGCTTTCAGCGGAGGTACAGAAGCAGGTTGAGACTGCCATCATTTATGACGGGTATATAAAAAAGCAGCTGGAGCAGGTTGCTCGTATGGAAAAGCTGGAAAATAAAAAAATCCCTGAGTCAGTGGATTATGCTGCTGTAGCCAATCTCCGGGATGAGGCAAGAGAAAAGCTGCAGCTGGTGCGCCCGGTATCTTTGGGACAGGCAGGCAGGATTTCTGGTGTTTCACCGGCAGATGTGTCGGTTTTGATGATTTATCTGGAGCAGCAGCGGAGAATGGCAGGTGAGGAAAAATGAGCTTTCAAGTGTATTTGCAGCAGGCAGCCGAGGAATATGGGCTGTCCCTGACGGAAAAGATGCTGCAGCAGTTTGACCTTTATTATCAGCTTTTGCTGGAATGGAACGAGAAAATCAATCTGACAGCGATTACAGCACCTCAGGAGGTAGCTGTCAAACACATGATTGATTCTCTGAGCTGTCTTGATGAACAGGTATTCATCAAGGAGTCAGCCGTCATTGATGTAGGCACCGGAGCCGGTTTTCCGGGAATACCCTTGAAGATTTTCCGCCCTGATATCAGGCTGACCCTGCTGGATTTCCTCAACAAACGAGTTAAATTTCTGCAGGAGGTAACGGATAGGCTGGAACTGGCGGAGGTGCAGTGCATCCATGCCAGAGCAGAGGAGGGTGCAAGGAACAGGCTGCTGCGTGAGCAGTTTGATGTGGCTGTTTCCCGTGCGGTAGCCCGTCTGCCTGTTCTGGCGGAATACTGTATGCCGTTTGTTAAAAAGGGGGGCAGCTTCGTCGCCCTCAAGGGAATGAAATATGCAGAAGAGGCTGCTGATGCCGGGAGAGCTGTCAGACTGCTGGGAGGCAGTGACTGCCGGTCTGTGCCGGTGAAGCTGCCTGGACTGGAGGATAAGAGAGCAGTCCTTTATATAAAAAAAATCAAGGCTACGCCAAAAAGCTATCCGCGTAAAGCGGGTATCCCGGATAAAAATCCCCTGTAAAATATTTTTCAGGCAGGAATTTTGCCGGCAAGAGAGAAGTTAGCATAAGGGAAAGATAAAGGAGGGCTTGATGTGAAGAAGCTATGTAATATTCTGCTGGTCTGCCTGCTGCTGCTTGTGGGCTGCGGTGCGGAGGCGGCAGATAATAATGCAGCCAATCCGGCAGATAAAAGCCAGGCTGCTGAGCAGCGCTATGTGAAGATTTTCAGTGATGCGTCATTCAACTATTATCTGGATAAGGCCAGCGTTAAATGGGTGCCCTGTCCCAATACTGACAAGGAATATATCATAGATGCCTGGATAAAGATGGAACGAAGCGGGGATAGTATGCTGCATGCTGCTGAGAATGGAGCACAGGCCGACCAGTACAGCTATCCTGCCAAATATTATCTGGAGCATTATTATATGCGTCCTTCTGCGGATCAGGTGCAGTTTCTCTGTGAGCTGGAGGTAACAGGCCGGCCGGACAACAATATCAAGCAGCGTAAATATGACGCAGCCAACTGGGAAAATCTGGTGCCGGGCAGTATCGAGGACAGCATCTATCAGGCAGTAGTCAAGATTATGGGCAAAAAGCACAGCGGCGGTACAGGTGCAGATTTAGGCAATATGCTGGAGGATGTGTTCAGGATTTCCGTATGACGGAAAATTTGTAAAAACAGTAAAATTTTTTGTTTTGCTGCATATATGGAATAAGGTTGAAAAGCGGGATGATTTAGGTTGTCCTGCTTTTGCTCTGCTGTAGATGATGGGCTAATCTGATACCTGTTGTATGAAATGATTTACATATATATGCCGACGGAAAAAAGAGTATAAAAATACTCCAGCATATCTTGCTGGAGTATTTTTTATATGCTTATGGGGAAAAAGCATATAAAATGTTTCACGTGAAACATTTATCAGATAAGCATATCTGCCAGTTTGATGTATTCCGGATCCAACGGTTTTTTGTTGGTAATGGCATCATGCAGGTTGATCGCTACGACCTTGCCTTTGTTGAAGCCAAATACCACATCAGTCTGACCTGCCATCAAGGCAAGGGCAGCTTTTTCGCCCAGCTGACTTGCCTTGACACGGTCCTGGACGGATGGGGAGCCGCCGCGCTGGATATGGCCAAGTACAGATACGCGTACATCCATCTGAGTCTTGTCTTCAATATATTTGCCGATATCAATGCCGCTGCCTACACCTTCGGCAACTACCACCAAGGAATAGCGGCGTCCGTTCTGGTAGGATTTCAGCAGGCTGTTGCAGACATCATCCAAATCAAATTTGCGTTCTGGTATAAGGACGACTTCTGCACCGCCGGCAATGCCAGCCAGAGTAGCCAGCCAGCCGCAGCGGCGGCCCATGACCTCAACTACTGCGATACGGCTGTGAGCAGATGCTGTATCACGCAGCTTGTTGATTGCGTCAATGATAGTATTGGCGGCAGTATCGCAGCCGATAGTATAGTCGGTTCCCCATACATCGTTGTCAATAGTGCCTGGCAGGCCGACAATCGGAATACCGGTTTCTGCACTGAGCTTGCTGGCACCACGCAGGCTGCCGTCACCACCGATGATGACCAGGCCTTCAATGCCGCGCTTTTTCATGTTCTCATAGGCCTGCATGCGGCCTTCTGGCGTAGTGAATCGCTTACAGCGGGCCGTGCCCAAAAATGTACCGCCGCGCTGCAGGATATCTGCCACGCTGCGGGAATTCAGCTCCTCCATTTTTTCATCCAGCAGACCACGGTAGCCGTCATAAATACCCCATACCTTGCCGCCTTCATACAGAACGGTACGCACTACTGCACGGGCTGCTGCATTCATGCCTGGGCTGTCACCGCCGCTTGTTAATACACCGATGTTTTTGATCATATTATACCCTCCCTGTGGGTTGACAAAATAATGGCTAAATGATAAATTGAAAATGATACTAGAAGGTATTCTATATCACTATCATTTCTGCTCTTATAGCATTATAAATCATTTTGTCAAATAAATAAAGTGTAAATAAAGGAGATTTATATGAAAGAATTAGAATTGAAGTATGGCTGTAATCCAAATCAAAAACCGGCACGGGTTTTTGTGCAGGAGGGCGAGCTTCCGTTTACTGTTTTAAATGGTAAGCCGGGCTATATCAATTTGCTGGATGCCATGAACAGCTGGCAGCTGGTACGGGAATTAAAGGAAGCGACCGGCCTGCCGGCAGCGGCTTCCTTCAAGCATGTAAGCCCTGCCGGTGCTGCAGTGGCAGCACCTCTTTCTGATTTGCTGCAGAAGGTTTATTTTGTTGAGGGTGTTGAGCTTTCTCCTATTGCAACAGCATATATCCGTGCCAGAGGCGCTGACCGTATGTCCTCTTATGGTGATTTTGTTGCTTTGTCTGATGAATGTGATGCTCAGACTGCTTCTTTTTTAGCCCGTGAGGTGTCAGACGGCATTATTGCTCCTTCTTATTCTGAGGAAGCGCTGGAGATTTTGAGAAGCAAGCGCAGGGGAACCTATCTGGTGCTGCAGATGGCGACTGATTTTCAGCCTGCTGAGCTGGAGCAGAAGGAGGTATTCGGCATCACCTTTGAGCAGAAGCGCAATATGGTCAAGATTGATGAAGCCTGCCTTACGGACATTCCGACTATCAACAAGAATTTCAGTGAGGAAGCAAAGCGTGATTTGCTGATTGCGCTGATTACACTGAAATATACGCAGTCTAATTCTGTCTGCTATGCCAAGGATGGCCAGGCCATCGGTATTGGCGCCGGACAGCAGTCCCGTGTGCACTGCACGCGTCTGGCAGGCAGCAAGGCTGATGTGTGGCATCTACGCCAGCATCCGCGGGTTTTGGCGCTGCCGTTCAAGGCTGATGTCCGCCGCCCTGATCGTGACAATGCGATTGATGTTTATATTTCTGATGAGTGGGAGGATCTCCTGGATACTGAGGATTGGCAGCGGGTTTTCACAGAAAGGCCTGAGCCTTTGACCCGTGAAGAAAAGAAAGCCTACCTCAGGACTATTAGCGGAGTAGCCCTCGGCTCGGATGCGTTCTTCCCGTTTGGTGATAATGTCGAGCGCGCCAAGAAGAGTGGTGTATCCTTTATTGCTCAGTCCGGCGGTTCCATTCGCGATGACAATGTCATCGAAACTGCGGACAAGTATAATATCGTTATGGCATTTACCCATATCAGGCTTTTCCATCATTGATAATGAATACAGAAGTGATTCTGTAAAATAAATGGCAGCCCTGTTTCCACTCTGGTGAAGGCAGGGCTGCCATTTTTTGTGATATTCAGTATTCTATTACCTGACAATTTTATTGGCAATATTCAGGGCTACAACGCCGTCGGAGGCATAATAATCAGCTCCGGCCTCCTCGGCATATTCCTGTGTGAGGGCGGCACCTCCGACCATGACCTTTGCCGGGATATTTTTTTCCTTCAGCTGGCGGATAACCTCATCAATTTCTGTCATGGTGGTAGTCATCAGAGCACACAGGCCGACGATGGCAGCCTTGTGATCCTGGGCTGCAGCAACAATTTTTTCAGCAGGCACATCCTTGCCCAGATCTATCAGCTTAAAGCCGCTGTTTTCCAGCAAAGCGCCTACAATGTTTTTCCCCAGATCATGTACATCGCCCTTAACAGTTGCCAGAACTACTGTACCTTTTGTGTTTTCATCAGAAGCGGGGAATTTTTCTTTCAGCTTGATAAAGGCAGTGCGCATGGCCTCGGCAGAAAGCAGTACCTGAGGCAGAAAGACTCTGCCTGCTCCAAAATCCACACCGATTTCGTTCATGGCAGCGGTCAGTGCCTTTTCGGTAAGCTCGTTAGGGTCGACACCGGTAAGCAGGGCATTTTCCACGAGAGTACCGATTTCATCCGTTTCACCTTCAATGACAGCAGCCTTGAGGGCTTCCAGAGGAGTCAAGTCGGTTTTCCTGGCGGCAGCGGCTTTTTTAGGAACAGCCAGATTTTTTTCATTGCGGCTGAAAGCACGGCCATTAGGGTCTTTGCCCAGGAGAGCCAGGCTTGCCATAAGGGCATTCTGCATGGCTTCATCATAAGGGTTCATAATAGGTGCATCCAGGCCGGCTGCCAGGCACATGGCAAAAAAGGTGCTGTTGATCAAAGGCCGGTTTGGCATCCCAAAGGAGATATTGCTGAGTCCCATGGTGGCAGGATAGCCATAGCGGCTGCGATAGAGTTGCAGAGTCTCCAAGGTATGGCGGCAGGCATCACTGTCAGCAGCAACGGTCATGACCAGCCCGTCCAGCAGAAAATCGCCGTCCTGCAGGCCTGCGGCTTTGGCAGCGGCAATGATGGTATCCATTACCTCAAGACGATCAGGGGCAGTCTGGGGAACGCCCTCATCGGTCAAGGGCAGGCAGAGGATCGCTGCACCGTACTTTTTAGCCAGCGGAATAAATTTGTCCAGCCGTTCCTTCTCTGCACTGACGGAATTAATCAGGGCACGGCCAGGGTAGGCTCTCAGCCCTGCTTCCAAGGCAATCGGATCACTGGTATCAATAGCCAGCGGTGCATCTGTAAGCTGAGCAATTTCTGTTACGGCACGCTTCATGGCTGCTGCCTGATCAATGCCGCCTACACCCATATTGACATCAAGTAAATTGGCGCCTGCCTTGAGCTGGTCCAGAGCCTCACGCTTGACAGAGACAAAGGAGCCGGTCTTGATTTCGGCAGCAAGCTTTTTGCGTCCGGTAGGATTTATGCGCTCACCAATCAATACGGTTGGCAGCTCCTTATCAATTGTTACGGTTTTGCTGCGGCTGGTCAGCATCAGCCGCCTTCTGACAGGAGCAAATTTTGGCAGCTCAACACCCTGCAGAGCAGTCCTGATAGCCGCGATATGCTCCGGGGTAGTGCCGCAGCAGCCGCCTATGTAGGAGGCACCTGCCTGTACCAGCTTGGGCGCCCAGGTGCCAAAGTCCTCCGGTGACATAGGGAAAACCGTTTTGCCATCAATCAGCTGAGGCATACCGGCATTTGGCTGTACGCTGATAGGCTTGGCAGTGTTTTCGGCAATGACCTTGACAATCGGTACCAGCTGCTCAGGGCCAAGGGAGCAGTTGATGCCGATAATATCCGCGCCCATGGCATCCAAAGTAACTGCAGCAGTTTGGGGATCACTGCCGGTAACGGTGCGGCCATCCTCACTGTAGGAGAGCTGACAGATGACCGGCAGCTTGGCGGCATCCTTGGCAGCCAGCAGGGCAGCCCGCATTTCCTGTATATCAATGAAGGTTTCAATCAGGATGTAGTCTGCACCGGCATTTTCCAGTGCCCTGGCCTGCTGAAAATAATTGTCATAGGCGGCTTCAAAATCCAAATCACCCAATGGCTTGATAAAGCGGCCAGAAGGGCCCATGCCGCCGGCTATTTTTATATCCCTGCCTGTGACAGCTTTGGCGGCTTTTACAGCAGCGGTGTTTATTTCTGTTACTTTATCCTGCAGGCCGTAGTGCTCCAGCTTGAGAGCAGAGGCGCCAAAGGTAAAGGTTTCAATGATATTGGCACCCGCATCGGCATAGCGCTGATGTACTCTGGTTACTTCCTCAGGATGCTCAAGGCAGAGCATTTCCGGGCAGTCTCCCGGGCGCAGAAGACCCAGCTGCTGAAACATGGTGCCCATAGCACCGTCAAATATATGAATCATATTTTACCTCGCATTTTAAATTTGTCATTTATGGCTGTTTGTTAATTTTATACTATTTTAATGGTTTTTATCAAGGGCTGCAATACAGTCATGTCTCAATTATCTCTTCTGGCAGGGCAGTCCAGCTTATCGCATTGATGGCAGTGCGGTTTTTTTTCTGCCGGCAGGCAGCAGAGTGCCGGGGCATGATAGAGCCCAATGACTGCAGTGATGGATTTGCGCGGCATCAGCATCAGGGATTCTGTCAGCTGGATGCCAATTTTTTCTCCCTGTGCCAATGCCAGTATTTCGGGCTGCTGCTGAATGGGCCAGTCTCCATAGCCTGGACTGAAGCGCCAGGTCATGCTGAGCCCTTGCCGCTTTACTTCACTGAATATACTTTTTTCCATGGAGTCGGCCAATGCTTCTACAGCAGTTGTAGCAGCAGCATCCAGCAGCACAGAAAAACTGTATCTGCCTTCTTCAAAGGATTTTGTTACCTGATTTTCGATGGTTTCGCCAACTGTAGCAGCAAGGACAGCTACTTTGTGGGAATCCTTCAGATGCCTGCCGATGCTTTTTCCCTGCAGGGAAATTTCTTGCGGCAGAATCAGCTGACTGGCAGCTTCATACTCATAAATGTGCCAGATGCCTTTCGGCTGAATCAGCAGCTGGGCCTCTGTGCAGGCCTCTTCAATGAGCCTCGGATTAAACTCAGTTTTTTGCAGGCCTGCATAGCGTTTGGTTTCAGCAGGGTCAATGGAGAAAATCGCAGGATTATATATAGACATTCAATCACTTCCCATTCCAAATAGAAAATGTTTCACGTGAAACATTTTCAGATAATCAATATTATAGAGCTTCCGGCAGGAAAATAAAATAGCTGGGCAAAGAATAAAATATCGAAAAAATCGTTCAATAATGATACAATATAAAAGCGTATAAAAATGCCGCCAAAGTACGGAAGCGGCGGATGGCATCATGATAAAATATCCTTATGGACAGGGTATGGCTTTGAAAACGGATAAGAAAGCGGTGAAGGTATTGGGAAAAATTATTGCAGTGGCAAATCAGAAGGGCGGCGTCGGCAAGACTACTACTTCTGTGAATTTAAGTGCAGCTCTTGTCCAGCTGGGTAAAAGAGTGCTGCTGATTGACTGTGATCCCCAGGGAAATGCTACCAGCGGGCTGGGAATAGACAAGGATGGACTTGAACTGAGTATTTATGATGTGCTGATCAATCAGGCTGAGCTGAAGAATATCATCATCAAAACAGAATTTGGCCTGGATATGGCACCTTCCGTCATGGATTTGGCAGGTGCCGAGGTGGAGCTGGTGGAAGCAGAGGATAAGCTGTACCGGCTGCAAAAGGCAGTGGAAGGGCTGCGGGAAGAGTACGATTATGTATTGATAGATTGCCCTCCTTCCCTTGGGCATGTCACACTGAATGCTCTGACGGCCGCCGATTCGGTCATGCTGCCTCTGCAGTGTGAATTTTATGCATTGGAGGGGTTGTCTCAGCTGATGTCCACCATTCAGATGGTCAGGGAGCAGTTCAATGCGAAGCTGCAGGTAGAAGGACTGGTATTGACGATGTACGATTCCCGGACAAATTTGTCCGAGCAGGTGGTGGCAGAGGTCAAGGAGCATTTTCCTGAAAAGGTCTACTGCACCAAAATTCCAAGAAATGTGCGCCTGAGTGAGGCTCCGTCTTTTGGCAGGACTATTTTTGCCTATGCAGCCAGCTCAAAGGGAGCACAGGCTTATATGTGCCTGGCGGAGGAGGTTGTGGACAATGGCTAAGAAAATCGGCGGATTGGGTAAGGGGCTGGGAGCCTTTGGACTGCATAAGTCAGCTCAGAAGCCGTCCGGCGGAAGTGAGCAGCAGGGAGAATGGAGCGAAGATGCTTCCCGGCAGCCGGTACTGGAACTGGCCCTGGAGCTTCTGACGGTCAATCCAAATCAGCCACGCAGCGAATTTTCCCAGGAATCTCTGGAGTCATTGGAGGCATCCATTAAGCAGTATGGTGTGCTGCAGCCTGTCCTGGTCCGTAAAACTGTCAAGGGCTATGAGCTGATTGCCGGGGAACGGCGTCTGCGGGCTGCCCGGCAGGCAGGACTGAAAACGATTCCTGCGATAGTCAGGGAATATAATGACGCTCAGATGACAGAGGTTGCCCTGATTGAAAATATCCAGAGAGAAAATCTGAATCCTGTGGAGGAAGCCCAGGCTTATCAGCATTTGCTGTCAGATTATGGACTGACACAGGACATGCTGGCACACAAGGTGGGCAGGAGCCGTTCCCATATTGCCAATTTTCTGCGCTTGCTGAATTTGTCAGCCAAGGTACAGAAAATGCTGACGGAAGGCAGTATTGCCATGGGGCAGGCAAGGCCGCTGCTGGCATTGGAGAATTTGGGGCTGCAGGAGCAGGCAGCCGAGTTCATCGCGGCCAATGAGTTATCTGCCCGCAGAGCGGAGGGACTGGTCAAGGAGCTGCAGAAACATCCGGATTATTTTGAGCAGAAGGAGCAGCAGCCTGACAAGGAACAGAACGGCCAGGCAGATATATATTATGCGGAAATGCAGGATAAGCTGAAAATGCTTTTAGGTACCAATGTTCGTATCAAGAAGAGCGGTAAAAAGCAGCGCCTGGAGATAGATTTTGCCTCACCGGATGAGCTGGGACAGCTGATAGAGCTGCTGGAGGGCATCAATGGAACCAGACCGGCAGCAAATACCAGGGAGGATAAGCTGGCTATGCTGCGGCAGTTCTCCACCACAGGCAAGTTTTCCGTATAACAGTTTTTTGGATATTAAGGAGAGAAGCATTTTCATGGCAAATACAGATATAATGGATTTTATTATCAATAATTTAAGTTATCTGGTTGGTATTTTGGGGATACTGGTTATTATCATGTATCTGCTGATTATTAATCTGCTTTATAATTTGAACTATATGAAAAAGCGCTACAAGAAAATGATGACAGGCGTGGACGGTGCCAATCTGGAACGGATGATGATCGGCTGCATTGACAGCACCAAGGCTGTGGCGGACGAAAATGCCAAGCTGTGGGAGGAAAACAAGGCCATCAGGGAGCTTCTGGGCAAGGCTCTGACCAGGGTGGCTGTGGTCCGCTTCCGCGCTTTTGAGGATATGGGCAGTGATTT
>JAQUZO010000133.1 GCA_028691285.1 Anaerovibrio sp.
TTGAAACTGCCAAAGGTAATATAGCCATTTGCCAGCACAGGGGCATGATGCCCCTGTGAATGCAGCTCCCGCATGGTTTCCGGCCGGTAGCAGAGGTGGCAGTGGGCAGCCTCAGTGGCACCTCCGTGAAGCCGTGCCTGATTTCGCCCACAGGCATGCAGCATTCATCAGTCAGAAAATAATCCACCGTCGGCAGCCCTGTAGTATTGATATACCCGATACCCGAAATCTGCACCGGCGCCGGGCGGTATGCCAGCACAGGCAGGCAGCTGTTCTGGCTGTGGCCGGACAGATCCACCAAAATATCAATATGGTCATCATGGATCAGTCTGGCAATCGCCTGGGGAGTCCTGCCATGAACATTGCGCCAGTGATCTGCCATCCTCTTGAACCGCTGGGTGATATGATCCTCCCTGCCCGCAGAATAAGCATAAACAGAAAAATCCGTATGGTTGCCGTCCCGCAGCAGGGCCGTAAAAAAATACGCTGCCGCATGAAGGCGAAAGTCAGGAGAAATATAGCCGATCCTCAAGGCATGAGGTGAACGCCTGACAGCCGCATCGCAGGGAAAGCCCACCTGCGCAGGATAAAGCCTGCCATACTGGGCATGCTTCACTGCCAGCGCGTGGGAAGCCGCCCCCCGGTAATTGCTGAGAAACAGCCCCTTGCTGAAATACTCCGCTGCCGCCGCCCTGTTTTCCAGCATATTGCTGACCATAAAGGCCGCCTCTGCGGCCTTTTCCGTTTCACCTGCCAAAAGGCAGGTATCCGCATAAAAGCTGTATCCCCGAATAATGAGCTGCCGGTCCGTCTCGGTGCAGCCAGGCTGACCGGAAATAAACCGCCGGCTGGCAGACAGCCCCTGCCTGATACGCTCCTGATAACCCTGAAAGAGCTGTTCATAGGCCAAAAGAGCCTTATCCAGCTCGTATTGGGCACCATAAAAGACCGCTGCCGCCAAAAGTCCCCGCAAATTCGCTTTTTTGACGCTGTGCTGCTCCGGCAGGCTCCAGAATTCATCCAAATATTGCTCTGCTGTCTGAAAATCCTGCAGATACACTGATGCCTCTGCTACCAGCGCCAAACCATCAGGGCTTTGAGGCAGCTCCTCCAAAATCTGGCGTCCACAGGCACGCATACTGGCAATATCCCCCTGGGCAAAGCATTCCTCTGCAGATTTTTCCCAGTTTTTGACAACTTCCAACTTCATCATTTCCACCACACCATCACTGTCGCATCCCCATATACCACACAGCATCAGCCGCCAGGACTATTGTATCTCCGGCTGCAGCTCTCCGCCGTACTCCCGCAGGAATCTTTTCTGAAAAACCTTATAGGCTGGAGCCAGAGGCTTCTCCTTTGGCG
This sequence comes from Anaerovibrio sp., assembly GCA_028691285.1. Lineage (GTDB taxonomy): Bacteria > Bacillota > Negativicutes > Selenomonadales > Selenomonadaceae > Anaerovibrio. The sequence continues at coordinate 1,366 of JAQUZO010000133.1, forward strand.
CATGGATGCACCAGAACCTCTGCTGATGCGGTATGACCACCTTATAGCCACGACGCTGCAGCTCCTTGCACATACTGATTTCATAAAAGTGCCAGCCGTCAAAAAGCTCCTCCCGCCACGGCACATCAGTCTGCACCGCCACCAGCAGTCCGTCCACCGCCTCCGCCTCAATCCACGGGGCCGGCGGCTCCATACAGGCAGTCTCCACCACGCATTCCGGCTCACAGGCATGAAGAACCCTGCCATAGGTACGCATGGCGTCCCACCATACCCCGGAGGCAGGCAGCTGCCTGGCGCCGATAACCCCCAGGGCACCTACAGTCTTATCCGCAAAAATCCGCAGCAGGTCAAAAACAAAATTTTTATTGACAATCAGGGTATCCTGATGCAGATATACCTTGCAGCCTGCCCTGGTCTGGGCTGCGCCCAGATTGTAGCCGCGGCACATGGAAGCAGCTCCCCGCACCGGAATAAACTCTGCCTCCAGCCCCGGCGGCAGGTGAAGCTGTCTCAGATACAGCACCGCCTCCTGATACATCGCTTCATTATTGACACAGGTAATGAAGGCTATCCTGCTGCCCTCCGGCAGAGGAGAAGCCAGCTCCCCTGGCTGCTCCGCATAGGCAGGCTCCGGGCATCCCTGCTGCCAGCCCTCCACCAGATACCTGTCACCGCTGTCTTCATAAGCCTCCGACAGCTCCACCAGCAGCTCAGACCAGAAATCCTGTTTTTCCCTGTCCAGACGCCAGGGAGAAAGCTGCCACAAAAGGTCATTGATGTGGATTACTGCTTCCCTTATAAAGGACGCCAGATACGCAGGGAAAACAAGCTCCCTGCCGCAAAGCTCCCACAGCTCAAACAGATTGTCCTCTCCGTCAATGCCATGCACAATACCGTATTCCAGCCGCCGCAGCAAGACTGCCAGCCTCGCCCTGAGCTGCGGCGTATACATCCGCTTCAGCTCCATAATCTCAGGCGTGGACTTTGCTGCCTGCAGCAGCCAGCGCTCCACCTGCAGCTCATCCCCGATATTTTCAAAGCCCGCTGCCTCCAGGCCCTCAATCAGCCCCTCAGGCGGCTCCTCGCCCCTGACCGGCAGCAGCCTGACATCCTTATAAAAGGAAGCCGCCAGCAGGCTGTTCATCTCAGCCCTGGCAAAAATACGGGAACAGAGATAATAAAAATGTCCTTCCATGAGATTCTGGATAACCCGCCAATAACGAATATTCAAAAAGCTCAGCAGCAGATAGCCTGTATCCTTGAGGTAAAGTCCCAACCCGGAAGCGATATCCTGAGGATTGGCGGCATTTTCCAGACAGTCCTCTCCTAAGATATAGTCATAATATTTTTCCTGCAGAGGCAGGCGCTGGGCGAGGTAATCCACATGGCACCACTGCACATCCAGTCCTGCAAATTCAGGTTCCGCCGCGCCCTCTCCCTCAGCCAGGGTGCACCACAGCTCACCCTGCGGAAACATCTGCCTGAGCGCAGGCAGATAGTCTGTCTTTTCCAGCACCAAAATCCTGCAGGGCAGCTCTCCCCCTGTCATAAACTCCAGCAGCCCCAGCTTGTCTTTGTGATCCATCACCTTATGAACACCCACCCATCAATCCTGCAATAGCTCGGGATGTCTCAGCAGCCAGCCTGTAATCCCCTGCCAGCCTGCCCATTCCTGCCGGTAGCACATATTGCCGTGCTCCATCGGCACATCATCCCTGGAAGATGCCAGCTGCTGCCGTACATCATCCTTGTAAAACCCGATAGCCTCACCAGTCATCCAGCTGTAAGGCGTCACCACATGCTCCAGCTTCTCCGTCAAAGGAGGCTTCAGACTGTAATATTCAAACCCCTTGGGCGCAATCAATTCCAC
>JAQUZO010000033.1 GCA_028691285.1 Anaerovibrio sp.
GAGGTAGTCGCTACTCACTTCAAACTGAACATTGAGGATCTCAATTCCAGCAAACGCACCAAAAATCTGGCGGTTCCCCGTCAGATAGCCATGTACCTTTGCCGTGAGCTTACGGATACATCACTGCCGCAAATCGGAGAATTCTTTGGCGGCCGTGACCATACTACCGTCCTGCATGCCTACAATAAAATAGCAAGGGACAGAGCTTCCAACATACAACTGGATAAAACGGTACAGGAATTAATCAAAAGCATCGAGAAGATGTAAATATCCCAAAATATATGTGGATAAGCCTTGATTTAACCTGTAGATGGATTGTGTATAAGCTAAGGGGAAGGTTTATTCTGTGCATACAGTTGATAACCTTCCCTCTTTTACTAAAAATAATGCACAGCTTATCAACATGGCAAATCAGAATGGTTTAACGGCCTGCTGCCACTTATCCACCATTTCCACAGGCCCTACTATTACGGCTACTAAAACTTTTAAAACCTTAAAGAGTAATAATAAATAAAGGATGTGCATAACATGAAGTTCCGCTGTCAAAAGAACGATATAGTCCAGGCAATACAAATAGTCATGAAGGCAGTATCTACCAAGCCTCAGACCCCGATACTTTCAGGCATCTACATGAAGGCTGCCGATAACCAGCTTGTACTGCAGGCAATGGACTATGAAATAGGCATTATCTGCAATATAGAAGCTGAGGTTGAAATTCCAGGTGAAATTGTCATCGTGGGAAGATACGCTCAGGAGGTTGTACGCCGTCTGCCGGGCAGTACGGTTGATTTTGAGTATAATTCTCAGGAAAAAATGGTCTATATAAAATCCAACCGTTCCAAATTCTCATTTTTGAGCATGAACGCAGCTGATTATCCAACAATCAACAGAGTACAGGGCAATCATAATTTTCAGATAGCTGATGTTACCCTGAAGGATTTGATAGCCAATACCTCTTTTGCCTGCTCCCATGAGGAATCAAGACCTGTATTTACCGGCTGTCTGCTGGAGCTGAAGAATGATGCCATTGTCATGGCTGCTACTGATACCCACCGTTTAGCGGTCAAATCAGATACCATCGAGGATTTCCAGGGAGAGCAGAAGCTCATTATCCCAGCCAAGCTCCTGAACGAGCTGCTGAAGATACTGCAGTCGGATATGCCAAGAAGCGTCAATATTTGCTGCAGCCAGACTCAGATCAGCTTTGAGGTGGACAATGTCTATATTTCTTCACGCTTGATAGAAGGTCAGTTCCCTGATTATCATCGGGTTATTCCCCTGGAGTTTAAAACCAATATTACTATGAAGACTGATGAAATAAAGGGCATCATCGACCGCATTGCCCTGATTTCACGGACCAACGACTACAATGTGGTTACGATGGAATTTGCCAGCAGCATGGTAAAGATTTCCTCTGCCAATCCGGAAATCGGTGATGGCGAAGAATATGCTGGAGCAGTAATTGACGGTGAGGATATCAGGATTTCCTTCAATGCTGACTATATCAATGATGCACTCAAACTGATCAAATCAGAGGAGTTCACTATTGCCCTGAACGGCCCTCTCAGCTCAGTCTGCATCAGGACGGAAAAGGATCCTAATTTTACCTATATCGTTACGCCGGTCAGAAGCTAAGGAGAGTGCTCAAAGATGGAAAAAATTACTATTCACACAGAAAATATCCAGCTGGACCAGCTTTTGAAATGGGCCGGTATCCTGGAATCCGGGGGACAGATCAAGCCTATGCTTGAGGATGAGCTGATTAAAGTCAATGGCAGGCTGGAAACTGCCAAGCGTCGTCGTCTTTTCGACGGTGATATCGTGGAAATCAAGGATTTTGGCTGCTGGAAGGTAGCTGTTGAAAAGCAAGAGGTGCAGTAAGCCATGAGGGTGAACAGCCTGCAGCTTATTGATTATAGAAATTATGAAAAACTGGAACTCAGCTTTCAGGATAATTTGAATATTTTCGTTGGGTGCAATGCCCAGGGAAAAACAAATATCCTGGAGGCTGTTTACTATGCAGCCTATGGCAGCTCCTTCCGCAGCAATGCAGACAGTGAACTGATTCGCTGGCATGCTCATGAAGGAAGCATCTCTCTTGGCTTCAGCCGCCTTGATGTGGAAAATCATCTTGATTTTGCCTTTTATAGGGACAGGCGGCGTACAATTTCGTATAATGGAAAAAAAATACCTGCCAGGGAGCTGGTAGGGGCAGTGAATGTGGTGCTTTTTGCTCCTGATGACCTGCTCCTTATCAAGGGGTCACCGGCAGGTAGACGCAAGTTCCTTGATATGGAAATATCTCAGGCAAGTCCTGCCTACTACCGGGAGCTGATCACCTATAACAGGCTTTTGCAGCAGAGGAATTCCCTGCTGAAGGAAATCCGCGAAAGACGGGCCAAGAAAAGCATGCTGGAATTTTGGAATCATCAGCTGGCTGAAAGTGCAGCCAAAATAACTGCCAAGCGCCTTGAAGCCGTCAAAAAATTCAGTATGCTGGCCAATTTGATGCAGCGGCGCATCTCAGGCAATGAAGAAAATCTGTCTATCCGTTATCAGATTAAAGGCTGTGAGGACAGGGAAATGGCAGAAAATCTTAAAATATGGTATAATGATATGCTAAACCGTTTAAATGATGAGGAAATATATCGCGGCATCACCAGTGTAGGGCCGCATCGCGACGATATTATCATCTCTGTGAATGATATCAACCTCAGGAGCTTTGGCTCTCAGGGACAGCAGAGGACGGGAGTTTTGTCGATGAAGCTTTCCGAACTGGAGTTCATCCGCTCGGAAACAGGTGAATATCCTGTCCTGCTGCTGGATGATGTCATGAGTGAGCTTGATGCCAAAAGGCGTCAGCAGCTTTTGGAATTTATTGAGCGCGAGGGAATCCAGACGCTCATTACAGCTACTGATGAGGCTTATTTTGACCGTGGCTCTCTGAAAGAATATTTTAGGGTAGACTCTGGTACTGTTGTGTCCGTAAATAAGGTGTAGGTATGTCTGACTGTAAGAAAAAACGCAGCGGCAGGCTGGAAAAGGCAGGCTCTGTCCTGCCTGAAATGCTCAAGGAAATGAAGCTTGGCAGGGAGTTCAAGCAGCATATGGTTCTGTACCAGTGGGAGGAAATCGTAGGCAGGGATATTGCCGCTCATGCCAGGCCGGTCAAGCTGGAATTCAAGCGGCTGTTTGTGAGGACATCTCATCCTGCCTGGGCAGAGCAGCTGAAATATATGGAGTATGACCTCAAGCAAAAAATCAACAGCTACATAGGTGAATATATTGTGCAGGAGCTGGTCTTTACCAACCTGCTCCCTAATGCTGCCTATAATAAAATTGATTTGTATAAGGATGAGCCGGAAAAGAATCTGGGACTGCAGCTTAAAAAGATAGAATTGACCAGTGAGGAAACAGGCAGTATCAAGGCTGCCTGCCAAATCGTATCCGATGATGAGCTGAGAGTCAGGTTGGAGCTTTTGGGCAGGAACATCAATAAAATGACTAAATACCGCCGTCAGCAGAAATGGCAGCTTTGCGCCGGTGAGGGCTGCAGTGCTCTGTGTCCTCCGGAGGATAAATTCTGCTCTTCCTGTCAGCGGAAGCAGCGTCTGGCAAAGGCTGCCAAAATCCATCAGCTTCTGCTGGATATGCCCTGGTCTAAATACGGAGATATTTTGCGGGAGCTTGCCTGTACAGAGCAGGAATTCAAGGAACAGCGCCTCACTCTTATCCAGCGTCTGGCAGCTGGTGTTGATTATGGAGATACAGAAAGCTTGAATGCGAAAATGCTGGTCATGCTGTATCGCTCCGTGCCTCCGGAGCAGCTCAATGATGAGGTCATGCGGAAGACCCTGCACCGGCTCCGTTACGATGTGCATTATGTGCCGAAAGCATCCAAAAGAAGTGTCAAGGCTGGGGGAAATCTGAAATGATACCTGTGTTTATAGGCGGCGATGTGTCAGTAGCTTCTGAAAGAATGCTGGCAATTTTGGACTTCCGCTATTTTGGCGGAGGAGAAAACAGAAAATATCTAGCCAGACTGCAGACAGGCAGGCTGGTAGTGGATGCCTCTGAGGGAAGCCCGCCCAGGTCTTTGATTGTTACAGACAATGAGGTATATATATCCGCTGTATCGCCTTTCACTCTGAAAAAAAGGGCGGATAAGCTGCGCAGGGAAATGTGTGAATTTAATTTTGTGGAGGAACGCTGAAACATGTCTATGGAAAATATAGAGAATGCAGAAATAAAGGGAGCCGATATGGCGGAGCAGACTGAACAGAATGTTATGGATTTTGCTTTGACTCCGGATGAGGTCAGGGAACTGAATGAGGAGCCGGATATGACCGGTGTGAAAATAAATCTCGAGGATGTGGGAGCTGAGGTTTCGGCGGTAGAAGGAGATTATGGTGCAGAGCAGATTCAGGTCCTTGAGGGACTGGAGGCTGTACGCAAGCGTCCCGGCATGTATATCGGCAGCACCTCTGAACGGGGACTGCATCATCTGGTTTATGAGGTAGTGGATAATTCAATTGATGAGGCTCTGGCGGGATATTGCTCTGATATAAATGTCACGATTCATCAGGATGACAGCATCACAGTAACTGATAATGGGCGCGGCATACCTGTTGATCTGCATGAAACAGGCAAGCCTGCTGTCGAGGTGGTGCTGACTGTTCTGCATGCCGGCGGTAAATTTGGCGGAGACGGCTACAAGGTGTCAGGCGGACTGCATGGTGTAGGTGTTTCTGTTGTAAATGCCCTCAGCGAATATATGGAGGTAGAGGTAAAGCGTGATGGAAAGATTCACGCTATTTCCTTCCGCCGTGGTGCTACTTTTTCTCCGATGACGATTATCGGAGATACGGAGGAGACTGGAACCAAGGTTCATTTCATGCCTGACAGGGAAATTTTTTCCGTTACGGAATACAACTATGATACCTTGAAGCATCGTCTGCGTGAGCTTGCTTTCCTGAACAAGGAAATCACCATCAACCTGAGTGATGAAAGAAGCGGCAGGAAAGAAAGCTTTCATTTTGACGGCGGTATCCGTTCCTTTGTGCAGTATCTGAACAAAAAAAAGGAAGCGCTGAATCCTGAGCCTATTTATTTCAACGGCACCAAGGATGATATTGTGGTGGAAATTGCCCTGCAGTATAACGACAGCTATCAGGAGAACATCTACAGCTTTGTCAACAATATCAATACTGAGGAGGGCGGTACCCATCTGGCTGGCTTTAAGATTGCTCTTACAAGAGCTGCCAATGATTATGCCCGCAAAAATAATGTTCTCAAGAGCAATCAGGGCAACCTCAGCGGTGAAGACATCCGTGAGGGAATTACCAGCGTCATCAGCCTGAAAATCCGTGAGCCTCAGTTTGAGGGACAGACCAAAACCAAGCTGGGCAATTCAGAGGTGCGGGGAATCGTCGATTCGATAGTTTCAGAGGGCTTGAACGAATATTTTGAGGAGCATCCTGATATTACCAAAAAGATTCTGGAAAAGGCCCTGATGGCATCAAGGGCGAGGGAAGCAGCCAGGAAGGCGCGTGAACTGACCAGGCGCAAGAATGCTCTGGAGGTAAGTTCTCTGCCGGGCAAGCTGGCTGACTGCTCTGTCAAGGATCCGTCTCAGTGTGAGATATTCATTGTTGAGGGTGATTCTGCAGGTGGTTCTGCCAAGCAGGGAAGAGACAGGCGTTTTCAGGCTATTCTCCCTATCAGGGGCAAGATATTGAATGTGGAAAAGGCTCGTCTGGACAGGATTTATGCCAATGCAGAGATCCGTACCATGATTACTGCCTTCGGCAGCGGCATCAGCGATGATTTTGATTTGTCGAAGCTGCGCTACAACAAAATTGTCATCATGACAGATGCGGATGTGGACGGTGCCCATATCAGGACGCTGCTCCTTACCTTCTTCTACCGTTATATGAAGCCATTGGTAGAGCATGGTCATGTCTACATTGCCCAGCCGCCTCTTTATCAGATAAGGAAGGGCAAAAAGAGCTGGTATACCTACAGTGATGAAGAGCTGACCACCAAGCTGAACGAGGTGGGCAGAGAAAATATAGTTATTCAGCGGTACAAGGGCTTGGGCGAGATGAACCCTGAGCAGCTGTGGGATACCACGATGAATCCGGAGGGCAGGACCATGCTGCAGGTCAGCATGGCAGATGCTGAGGATGCAGATGAGCTTTTCAATATCCTGATGGGAGACAAGGTTGAGCCGCGCCGTCAGTTCATTGAAGAACATGCCAAGCTGGTGCGCAACCTTGACATTTAATATAGATACTGATAAAATTACTAAAATTTGATTTTTAGACTTTTTTCAGAATCGTATATTATACTAAGCTCAGAGAGCTTTAGGATGTGTTGAAGGAGAATTGTTTATGAATATGTTAAAGACTACTGTTCTGATGGCTTTGCTGATGGGCATACTGATAGCTGTAGGCGGAGCCTTTGCAGGACGCAGCGGTGCCATGCTTATGCTGTTTATTTCTCTCGCCATCAATTTTGGTACCTATTGGTTCAGTGACAGTATTGTACTGAAAACCTACGGTGCCCGTGAGGTTACAGAGCAGGATGCACCTGAGCTGTACAATTTGGTCGCCAATCTGGCAGCCAATGCCGGCCTGCCGATGCCCAAGGTCTGCATTATCAACAGCGGCGTGCCGAATGCCTTTGCGACAGGCAGGAATCCTTCCCATGCAGCTGTAGCCGTTACTACCGGACTGATGGAGGTATTGGATTATGAGGAAATCGGCGGTGTGCTGGCGCATGAGCTGTCTCATGTCAAGCATCGTGATACCCTTATTTCCTGTGTGGCTGCCGCTATGGCGGGCATCATCTCCATGATTGCCAATATTGCCCAGTGGGCGGCAATTTTTGGCGGCCGCTCCAATGATGATGATAATGGCGGTCCGCTGGGACTGATTGTCACGATTATTGTTGCGCCGTTGGCAGCAGCTTTGATTCAGATGGCAATTTCCAGATCCCGTGAATATGAGGCAGACAAATCAGGCGGTGAGATCTGCGGCAATCCAAATGCCCTTGCTGATGCTCTGGAGAAAATCGAGTATTATTCCCTTCATGGGTCGGTACTTCCTCATGCTACTGCTTCGACGGCGCACATGTGCATCATCAATCCGCTCAGCGGCTCCAAAAAGCAGTTCATCAATTTGTTCAGTACCCATCCTCCGACGGAGGAGCGTATAGCCAAGCTGCGTCAGCAGGCCCTGGCTATGGGAAAATAAAGAAGCAAAAAAATACCATGCAGCGTCAAAGGCTGCATGGTATTTTTTTGCTTTTTCACTCAATAGTCTGATTCAGCTTGGTAATCACTTCCCGGGGAGCATTGACGGACAAGCCCATAACAGCCATCAGCTGATTGAAAGCAGTATCGACATCCCGGACATTTTTGATAATGAAGTCAGCCGATTTCCAAAAATTGAATTCGTTGTTGGATTCGGCATATTCTAAATGGTGCTTCATGTCTAAATTGTTCAGCCCCATGCGAAGCATCCTGTCTACCAGGCTGACATAATCTGTCATGAGATATACCGTATACAGATGGCCGCTCAACAGATGGGAAATCTGCTTTACACCATTCTGGTCCAGGACAATTACGCTCACTCTGTTATTTTTGACAGCATTGAGCATATCCTGTTTTTTATACCGTAATAATCTCCCTTGTATGCTACCTTGACCATCCACTCACCCTGATTGAAGGCAGCCTTGCTGATATAATTTACGATACTTTTATCCTTTTTCAAACGACCGGCATCGCAGGTAGTATAGGCAGGGATATAATGGACACCCAATTCCCTCAGCTTGGAAATCAGTGTTGCCTTGCCCGAAGCAAAGGGGCCAACTAAAGCAAAAATTTTATTAGTCATGATAATCACCTGACCTCACATTCCACATCATGCATCATATTATAATTCTAACACAATGTATGAGAAAATAGAATAAAAAATTGATAAAATACAAAAAGAGCGACAACCGATCGTCGCTCTTTCTGCATCAACCTCATCTGCCACCTGTACAAAACTCAAAAGAGTATGTACAATGCGTTGTCCCCACAACGCTTCACCCACAATTATATTAGCATATAATTTACAAATGTGCAAGATACTTTTTTATATATAAATAGACAATTTTTTGCCAATTTAATTTTATGAATAAATGTTCAGGAGAATCATGCCGCGCAGCGTCCTGAGGAAAATATTCTTTGAGAAAAAGGAATATTTCCCTGTATGTCGAAGGGTAAGAGGTAAATAGTGTAATTTAGGAGGTATTATCGATGATTCATGGCATTATAGATATCGGTTCCAATACTGTAAGGATGGCTATTTATGACATAAATGGTGAAAAAATTGATTTTCTGATGAAGAAAAAGCATTTGCTGGGTCTGGCTGCCTATGTGGAAAATAATTCTATGACCAGGGCTGGCATTGACAAGGTATGTGAGGTACTGTTCGAGTTCAAGAGCTTTCTGGATATTTTCCGGATTGAAAATATTTATGCCTTCACTACAGCAGCTTTGAGAAATTGCACCAACAGCAGGGAGGCTGTAGCAGAAATCATCAGGAGAACCGGTATCAAGGTGGAAGTTATTTCAGGAGACAAGGAAGCAGAATATGATTTTGTGGGAGCAACCAGGAACCTTGAGGACAGTGACGGTGTACTGGCAGATATCGGCGGTGCCAGTACAGAGCTGGTAGCCTTCCGGGATAGGAAAATCATCAGCAAGGTAAGCCTGCCGATGGGGTCGCTGGATTTTCGTACCAAATATTGCAGCTCTGTCCTGCCCAATCCCTTTGAAGCAGAGCTGATGGCGGCAAAAGCAAAGCAGCTTCTGGCAGAGGCAGCAGAATTCACCGATATCCGCTGCCGTGGCCTGGTAGGTATCGGAGGTACCTTCAAGGGAACGGCTGCCCTGTATAATGCCATGTATAATCAGGCAAAGAGCGGTTCTGACATTCAGGCAGCCGACCTTCCTATGATGATTGAACACTTTATCAGGCTTGAGGAGATTGGCAGAGAGGATGCCATCCTGCTGATGAAAAAAGTACCGGACAGAATCAATACCATTGTGCCCGGCATGATCATAGCCAGGGTTCTGACAGAGCATTTCGGCTGTGAAAGAATAGTCTACAGCGATTCTGGTGTAAGGGAGGGGTTCATCTACAGCCACCTGACAGCGCTTGGCTGAATACCCGTAAATTTGCTAATTTAAAGCATTTCATGGTATAATAAATAGCTAAGTGTTTGTTTAAAATAAAATTAGAGGTGAGATTGTGGATTTTGGTAATGGTAAGATTTTACCGGTAAATCTGGAGCAGGAAATGCGTAATTCCTATATTGACTACGCGATGAGTGTCATTGTTGCCAGAGCTTTGCCAGATGTCCGTGACGGGTTAAAACCAGTTCATAGAAGAATATTGTATGCTATGCAGGAAGCAGGAATGACTTCCGGCAAGCCTTATAAAAAATCCGCCCGTATCGTGGGCGAGGTTCTTGGTAAATATCATCCTCATGGTGACAGCTCCGTATATGATGCAATTGTGCGTATGGCACAGGATTTTTCCATGCGCTATATGCTGGCAGACGGCCACGGCAACTTTGGTTCTGTGGATGGCGACCCTGCTGCTGCCATGCGTTATACAGAGGTTCGTATGTCCAAGATATCCGAGCTGATGCTCCAGGATATTGACAAGGAAACAGTTGATTTTGTGCCTAACTATGACGAATCCCTCAAGGAACCGTCTGTACTGCCGTCCAAGTTCCCTGAGCTTTTGGTCAACGGTACCTCCGGCATCGCTGTAGGTATGGCTACCAATATACCTCCTCACAATTTGAGTGAGGTCATTGACGGCGTTTTGATGCTGATCGATAATCCTGATGCTTCCATTGAGGAGCTGATGACTGTCATCAAGGGACCGGATTTTCCTACCGGCGGTCTGATTATGGGCAGCGCCGGCATCAAGGACGCTTATCATACCGGACGCGGCTCCGTCAAGATGCGTGCCAAGGCACATATCGAAACTATGTCCAACGGCAAGCCGCGTATTGTAGTGACAGAGCTTCCTTATCAGGTCAACAAGGCCCGTCTGATTGAAAAGATTGCCGATCTGGCACGGGACAAGCAGATTGAGGGCATCACTGACCTGCGGGATGAGTCTGACCGCAAGGGCATGAGCATTATCATTGAGCTGAGAAAGGATGTCAATCCTGATGTTCTGCTGAACCAGCTTTATAAGCATACCCAGCTTCAGGAAACCTTCGGCGTCATTATGCTGGCCCTGGTGGAAAATCAGCCAAGAGTCCTGACTTTGAAGCAGGTGCTCCATTATTATATTCTCCATCAGGAGGATGTCATTACCCGAAGAACCAGATATGAGCTTGCCAAAGCAGAGGCCAGGGCGCATATTTTGGAGGGCTTGACCATTGCCCTGGATAATATTGATGCTGTCATTACGACAATCCGTGAGTCTCAGACTGCAGATATTGCCCGCAGCGCGCTCATGGATGGCTTCAGCCTTTCAGAGAAGCAGGCTCAGGCAATCCTTGATCTGCGCCTCCAGCGCCTGACCGGCTTGGAGCGGGAGAAAATCGAGGAAGAATATCAGGCAGTGCTGCAGAAAATAGAATGGCTGAAATCTGTTTTGGCAGATGAAAGCAAGATAATGGATATTATCAAGGAGGAGCTGATTCAGGTCAGGGATAAATTCAGTGATGGACGCCGTACGACCATTACCTATGATATGTCTGACATGAATGACGAGGATTTGATTGCTGACGAGGATGTCGTGATTACAGTCAGCCACAGCAACTATATCAAGCGTATGAAGCTCGATACCTACAACAAGCAGAACCGCGGCGGACAGGGCATCCTTGGCATGTCTACCAAGGAGGGGGATTTTGTCGAGAATATCCTGATTACTACGACACATCATACCATCCTGTTTTATACCAGCCGGGGGCGTGTGCATTATCTCAAGGCGTATCAGATTGCCGAGGTCAGCCGTCAGGCCAAGGGTACGGCACTCATCAATCTGCTGAAGCTGGAAAAAAATGAGAAGATTACGGCTATTCTCCAGGTGCGGGAATATAACCCGGAGAAATTCCTCTTTATGGCTACCAAGAAAGGTATCGTCAAGAAGGTTCAGCTGTCTGAGTTCAATACCAACCGCAAGCTGGGCGTCATAGCTCTGAAGCTGGACGATGACGATGAGCTGATTGGCGTGAAGCAGACTGATGGTCAGAAGAAGATTGTCCTGGGGACCAGGAACGGCTATGCGATTATCTTCAGTGAGGATGAGGTGCGTTCCATGGGCCGTGTTGCCCGCGGCGTCCGCGGCATCAAGCTGCGTGACGGTGACGAGGTGGTGGGCATGGATACCATCAAGCGTGACTCCGAGATTCTGACTGTTACTGCAGGCGGCTATGGCAAGCGTACCAGGGTAGATGAATACACCAGCCATCACCGCGGCGGCATGGGCATCATCAATCTGCGCGTCACAGACAAAACCGGCGAGGTCATAGGATTGAAGGTGGTGCGTGAGGGCCAGGAGCTGATGCTTATCAGCAATAACGGCATCATCATCAGGACCGGCATCGATAAGATCTCTGTTATCGGCAGGGATGCTCAGGGAGTCATCATCATGAAGACGGCCGAAGCCGACAAGGTGGCATCTATGGCTATTTTGACGCAGAAGGCTGAATAGAAAATATATACCAGAAATAAAAAAATCCAGTCCCGCAGGGGACTGGATTTTTTGTATTCAATTTGCGGTCTTGCCGGAAGCCGGTATGCTTGGTGCTGGTGCAGGAGCAGGACTGCCCTCGCCCGGCAGGGAGGAAGGCATGTCACTGCCGTCAGGAATGGTGCCGTTCTCAGGGCTTTCCTGAGGGTCGGAGCCGGTGCTGCCGTTCAGGTCATTTTTCAGGCTGCCTGCGGCTTCCTTTCCTGTATTTTTTGTCTGCTGGGAGCCTTTGCCGGAGGTCCGGTCTTTTTTGACTGTCAGCTCGTCTTCGTCCAGACCAAGCTTTTTAATGGTGCTTTCGTCGAGAGGTATCTCCTGGGCATCAGCAGGCACTGAGTTTTCATATTCCAGCATTTCGCGCTCCATAGCGCTGCGGATGTTGGAGGTAATCTGTACATCAAGAGTATTGGCAATCGTGGTGCGGAGCTTGGAAAGATCCGGCAGCCAATAGCTGATGCCGCCGATGTACATTGGCCTGCCCGGCAGCATTTCCGTCTGCAGCCCGTTGGCCTGCGCTTCCTTCAGGGCTGCCATGAATTCAATCATCTGCTTGATGGATAAATCCGTATCGATACAGTCCACAACCTCGCTGATGATGGAAGGAATCTTCGGGATGATGGCAGGTGAGGTGAGCTTGTCCATCACAGCCTGCATGAATTTCTGCTGTCTGGTGATGCGCCCGATGTCACCCTCTTCATCACGGTAGCGTACATAGGTGATAGCTGTCTTGCCGTCCATGTGCTGCTGACCGGGATAGAGATTGATTACCAGGCCGCCGTTATCATCCCATGGGTCTTCATAATACATCCGTTTTTCCACATTGATGTCCACACCGCCGATGGCGTCGATGATCTTGGTGAAGGCATTGACATTGATGAGCACATAATGCTCCATGTCTACGCCCAGCAGGTCTTCAACGGTACTTTGGGTGAGCTTGTGGCCGCCGTAGGCATAGGCTGCATTTATTTTGTCAAAGCCGTGTCCTTTGATTTTGACTCTGGTATCCCGCGGGATGGAAAGGATTGCCGCTTTGCCCTTTTTGGGATCCAGGGTAGCAATCATCAGGGTATCGGAACGCCCTACATCGCCCTCACGCTCATCCACTCCCATCAGCATAACGATGGTTTTATCATGGGAAAGCATTTTGGCAGAGTCCTTTTCGGCCGGCTTATCATCAAAAAGGCTGGAAGAAGCAAAAAGCGCTCCTGCCGCTGCTGCTGCGATAAAGGCAAGAAATAAAAGCAAAATCATCAGCCAGTTGGTTTTTTTCCTGGTTTTGCTCCGGTCGCGTCTGGAACGGTAAATAGGCTGTGGTTCATTGTATTGTTTTTTTGGCAATCTCATTCACATCTCTCTTTTAATTGTATGAAGTGCAAGCTTTATTGTATCAAAAAAATACTGAATTGCAAGCGTACTATCTGACTATATTATACATCTTTTAGAAAAAATCTGCTTGGGTAATTGGAGGAGGACAGGAGGTATTCCTCAGAAAACTGTGGATAAAATTGTCAACAGGCAGGAAAGTTGTCCACAGCTGTGGATAATAATGTGGAAAACTCTATATATTGGGGATAATATCTGTTTAAAACACTATATATAGATTTAAGAACAAAGGTATTTCAATCATATCTGTGGATAGCTGTGAATATATTGGTGGATATGTATTGCAGTAATCTGGTAATGTTTTGGTAATATGTAAAACAAAAAGGCTGGGACGAATCCCAGCCTTAAATTTTCATTGGCAAAAATCATAACATACGGAACAATGGCAAAAGTCAATCTTTATGATAGATAAGCTCAACACCGTTTTCTGTCAGATAGTCGATATATTTCTGCTGCGGCTTCCTGTCCATAATGACGGAGTCAAAATCCTTCAGGCTGCCGTAGGAAACCAGCGATGGAGCGTCCAGCTTGGTACTGTCCATCATGAGATAGTGCTTGCCGGGCTTGCTTGCCAGCAGGTACTGGATTTCACAGTCCAGAGGTGAAGCGCTGGTCACGCCATTTTCAATGGAAACGCCAATCGTAGACATAAAAAATTTGGAAATATTGTACATATTCAGGCTGCGTGTCACACTTGGCCCGACAAATGCCTTGCTGGGAGGATACAGGGTTCCTCCGGTGGCAATGATATTGAACTTTTCCGCCTCTACAGCAGCATTGATAGCATGTATGTTGGCGGTGACAATGGTCACATTCTTCTTTTTTTCAATATAAGGAAGCAAAAGAGCTGTCGTTGTGCCGATGTCAATATATATGACATCCTCATCCTCCACCAGAGCGGCTGCCAGCTTGGCAATCTCCATTTTTTCTTCCAGGTTGGTGGTGTTGATGACCCAGCTGTGTCCATGCTTTGGTTCAGGCGCTGGTTCTTCATCGGTATTGATGACAATGCCGCCATAGACCTTTTTGATGCAGCCATTTTTGTCCATTTCTGCAATATCACGGCGAATGGTGTTTTTGGATACATTGAAATATTCGCATAAATAGTCGATGGATAAGCTGTGCATATCCTGTAAAAGCTCCTCTATTTTGCGGATACGATTAACCTTCATTTTATCACCTGTTTTGTAAAAAATAAAAAAACTGCATAATTTTGGTAATATTTTGAGCACTTTATGTACATTATACTTGAAAAAAATACAAAATACAAGAAAACATTCTAGTTTTTTAGATAATTTTGCTTACAAAAAAAATTTGTTTGTGTTAGAATAGCTGATACATTAAATTAACTTTATCAGGAAGCTTTTGGGAAGGATAACAGTGATGAACAAGAAATTAATGATTATTTATTTAGGTATTTTGGCGGCAATGGCGCCTTTGGCAACGGATATGTATCTGCCTGCGCTGCCTGAGCTGCAGGCAGATTTTGGCAGCAGCACCTCCATGACGCAGCTTACGCTGACAATGACCATGCTGGGCATGGCAGTGGGACAGATTTTTGCCGGACCCATCAGTGATTTGCGGGGACGGAAGCTGCCGCTGCTGGCAGGCATGGTTATTTTTATGCTGTCCTCTCTGTGCTGTGTCTTTGCAGATAATATTTATGTATTTCTGGCAGCCAGACTGGTACAGGGCCTGGCTGGTTCCTGCGGTATCGTAATTGCCCGTGCCATTGCCAGGGATATGTGCCAGGGGGCAGAGCTGACCACATTTTATGCAGTGCTGATGATGGTTAACGGCATGGCGCCGATTTTGGCTCCTGTGCTGGGAGGCCAGATTCTCCTTTTGAGCAGCTGGCATGGAATTTTTGTTGTACTGGC
>JAQUZO010000134.1 GCA_028691285.1 Anaerovibrio sp.
GAAAATCCATTGTCACCATTGCTGATATCAAGCCCGGCAGCATTATGCAGGGTACTGTACGCAACATAACGGATTTTGGTGTCTTTGTGGATATAGGCATCAAGACTGCCGGCCTCATCCATATTTCTGAGCTGAGCCACAGACATGTCAAGCATCCTCTGGATGTGGTTTCCGTAGGAGATATTCTCAGCGTCATGGTCATCAGCGTGGATACAGAGCGCAGCCGTATTGGCCTGAGCCTCAAGCAGGTGCCCCAGGCATCCTGATATACATATTTGAAAGGAAATTCACCTGATGAAGGATTTATATAAAATTACCAGCGAAGATATTGCAAAGCTGTCCTCTGAGAGTATGCTTGCCGATACCTGTGCGGGCATCCTGCCCGCTGACCAAAGGGCTGCGGCCGAATTTGCCGGACAGCTGGACAAGACTCTGCCCCCGACCTGCAGCCTGGGACAGCTGCGTGAAATTGCCCTGCGCTATACGGCTGCTGTTGGCAGCCCCAAAATCACCCGACTGCCCATGACTTTGATTTTTTGTGCGGACCATGGCGTAGCGGAAGAAAATGTCAGTGCCTACCCTCCCGAAACTACTCTGCACATGACCACCAACTATGTGATCTCCAAGGGAGCCACCGCCAATGCTTTCAGCAATTTTGTGCACTCCCAGTTCCTGGTGGCAGACATGGGCATCAGGGGAGATGCCGGCAGTCTGCCTGCCCTGCTGCACTGGAAAATAGCCTCCGGCACCAAAAATTCTGCCCGGGGAGCGGCCATGAGCAGGCAGGAGGCGGTCCAATCCCTGTGCAGCGGTATTCTGCTGGGACGAGAGCTAGCGGCAGCCGGCTGTACCATCATGCTGCCTGGGGAAATGGGCATTGCCAATACAACCACCAGTGCGGCAATCACGGCAGCCCTGTGCGGGCTGCCGGCAGAAAAAACAACCGGACGGGGCACCAATATTTCCGATATGAGGCTGAAAAAGAAAATTGCCATTGTTGAACAGATTTTGCAGGTCAATCAGCCAAATGCTGCTGATCCTGTAGATGTACTTGCCAAAACAGGCGGCTTTGAGCTGGGGGCGATTGCCGGACTGATTCTGGGTGCTGCCAGCCAAAGGGCTGTCACGATTCTGGATGGCTTCAATACCGGTGCGGCAGCTCTGATTGCCGCTGCCCTTTGCCCCAATGTCAAGGACTATCTTATTGCCTCCCATCTCGGCGGAGAACAGGGGCATCCGCATATCCTGAAGGAGCTGGGCCTGAGTCCTGTTATGACCCTGGATATCAAGCTGGGGGAAGCCATTGGCTCTACCCTGACAGCTGATCTGCTGATAAAAACCCTGGTTGGAGCTGCCAGCCTCCACGCCAGCCAGGAAGAACAGGGCGGTCTGCTGGGCCTGCTGCGGGAATGCAGCATTTCCCCCAAGCCAATAATCCTTACTGATAAAACCTTTGATTTCTATACCAATACCATGCCTGCACCGGATAAAAACGCCATGGAAAAATGCCAACTGCGCCTGGACAATCTCGCCAAGCCAATCTACTGCCTTGGCACCATCGAAAAAATTGCAGTTCAGCTCAGCGGCATCCTGGGAGAAGAGCTGCCTGGAACCGACACCGGCAGGGCACTGCTGCTGATCGGGACTGACAATACCGGCACTGCACAGGGAAGCAGTATCCATACCGGTGCACAGGGCATTATGCTGTCCAGCTTCGCCAAGCATACGGGCGTCAATGTAACCACAGGCAATTTGACACTGGGACACAGCCAGATGGATGCCTTTGAATTCGGCAGACGGGAGGGCGAGCGTCTGGCACTGAGCAGCGGAATTGTCGGCCTGGGCATGGCAGATACTCCAGCTTCCCTTGAGAATATTGCAGAAATACTGCTGAGCCCTGACGGCAGCCTGCGCTGGGATACGACCAGCTTTCTCAGCAGCCTGGACAGCAGTCAGCAGCTCATGGCAGCCGCAGTCCTGGGCGCTATGGTGGCAGCTGCCCACAACCGCAGCATGGTTATTCTGGACGATGCTGCTACCGCAGCAGTTGCCGGCTACGCTGTCCAGATGCTGCCTGAGCTGAAGGACTTCCTGCTCCCTGTCCAGCCGCAGCTTTATCAAATGGATATCAAGGCTCCCGGCATCACTGCCCTTGCCGGCATCAGCCTGGCAGTTGCCTCCCTCCATGCCCTGAACGACATGAAAACCTTTGCTGAGGCCCAGGTAGCTGTCGCCAATGACGGGCCTGGGAAAGGCAAGCAGTACCTGTAGATATCCTTGCGGCATATAGCTTTGCACTAAAAAACATGACAAATCCCTGTCAAAGTATCACGCCTGAAGCCAATACTTTAAAAGGAAATTTGTCATGTTTTATTTTGGGATGATTTATGCAGTTGCAGGTGCAGCCTTGTCATAATTTGCCAGAGTCATAATATCCTTTGGCACAGGCAATGCATCATAGACTGCCTTGATTTCCCTGAAAAGCTGCTCCTTGCGCGGCTGAGGCGTATCCGGCCTGCGCCATTCCTCATACATAGCATGAGTTGCTTTATTTGCAGCCAATGTCTCCGGTGAATGTATCTGCATCTCGAAGCGGATGCCCTGACCGCTGGCTATATCCAGATGCACAGCCTTGTACCGTCCTTCTCTATTCAGGTATTTGTTGTCTACCCGCTCCACATTATAGCCTTTATCTGCCAGCAGCTGAATTGTCTTTTTAGCAGCCTCTGCCATCCTGTCATGCTCCACGATCTGAGTATAACGAATCAAATCCCCTGTCTCCTGGACATATTCTGTATCTGTCTTAGGCCTGATACCCGCCTTGATGGCCTTGTCCGTCTTGCGTTCAATCTTGCTCTTGACACTGCTGGCCGTCTTAACGGAATACTCCAGCCCGTCCATAGAGGTCTCAAGTTCATCTGCTATCTCCAGCATATCCATGGTGATGGCAGGCTCACTTGCTCTCGCTTTATTATATGCCATCTGAGCCTGTGCCTCACAGCCCAGCAAAATAAAATCATTATCGGATTTGCTGCCGGAAACCACAATCTGTCCGGCTCTGTTTTTATATGGAATCCCGCTCAATCTGGTTACATCAGAGCTGACTGACAGAGCCGTTCCCCCCAAAGCTGCCAGGCTGGCTGCTTCAACCGCAGTGCAGCTGCCAAAGCCGCAATTCAGGGTTGACCAGGTCACAGCGGCTGCAACCAGCAGCATACGGCCCCTGGT
>JAQUZO010000135.1 GCA_028691285.1 Anaerovibrio sp.
AATATGTACTGGGTCTATGTGATGCTGCTGCCAATCAGCCTGTGTCTGTACAGTACCTATTCGCCTTTTGTGGTTTTGGGGCAGACCTATCTTGCCAAGAATATAGGCTTTGCTTCCGGTGTTACGCTGGGACTGTCCTTCAGTGTGGGTGGTGTGACGGCGCCGTTTCTAGGCCGTTATGCCGATACCTTTGGCCTGGAGTCAGTCATGCTGCTGGTAGTGGGAGCTGCGGTTCTCTGCGCCGCTGCCTCCTACCTGCTGCCTCGGCCTGACAGGGCTGCATAGACGGCGGCAGAAGGCAGAGCCTGTCGTTTTGTCAGAAAATAAAAATCCGTTGACGGGCTGCATTGCCTGCCAACGGATTTTTGCTTTATACGGACGGGGCTTCAGGTATTTTGGCTTCCGCCGGCACACCGTTATACACGGTGCGGATCGGGAAGGGGATTTCTATGCCTTCCTCACGGTAGCGTTTGGTCAGTGCCTTGATGAATTCATGGCGCAGCTTGAACTGGTCCGGAAACTGGCTGCAGTGCAGCACAATATTGAAATCAATGGAGCTTTCATTGAAGGTATGGAAAAAGACTGAGGGAGCCTTGGTGACGGAAGGGTCAACATCTCTGGTGACCTGGGCGGCCACCTCAACGGTCACCTTTTCCACCAGCTCCAGATCGCTGTCATAGGATACGCCGCAGGGAATCTTGATGGACATATCAGGCTCCGGCATGCAGTAATTGGTGATGATGGCACTGCCGATTTTCTGGTTCGGCACAACAATGGCATTGCCGGAGGCGGCGATAATGGTGGTGAAGCGCCAGGTGATATCCGCAATGCGTCCCTCTTCTCCTGTGCTGAGACGCACATAATCATTCAGGGAAAGCTGCTTGGAAATCAGCAGGTACATGCCGGCACAGATATTGCTGAGGGTTTCCTGCAGACCAAGAGCGATAGCCATGCCGCCGATGCCCATAGCTGTCAGCATCGGTGCAATGGAAATGCCCATAGAGCTTATGATGAACAGCACACCGATGGTATAGATGAGGACATTCACGATATTGGGCAGGAGGCTTATCTGAGGCACGGAGCTGTTGCGCTGGGCATGGAGCTCAATGAAGCCGGTGGCGGTCCTTGCCAGTACCTGAAAGACCGTAAAGCTCAGCCAGGCAAACAGAATGTAGGAAAACAGGTCCTTGGCAGCCATGGTGATATTGGCGGATTTGAGCAGCCAGTACAGGATAACGCCGACAATCCAGGCTCGGGGCAGCCCACGGGAGGCATTGAGCAGGATGTATTTCAGGGAAATCGTATCGTTTTCCTCAAAGCGTTTTTTCAGCCGCTGCTCCACCCAATTATTGATAAGCTGTCCGATGCAGAGGGCAGCGGCCATGGTGCAGAAGGGAACAAGCATAATATCCATCAGCTCGTCCGGACTGATAGTCTTCATAATGTGGATAAACTCGTAAACATTGAAAGAAACATCCATATAATACCTCCATTTGGCTGTGATGATTTTGCCGGCCTGTTTTGTGGCTGTGCTGCACTGATACAGTACACAGCCTGTTTCGCCTGCCGTCTAGAGATAATTATATACTATTTTTGCGAAGTTTTATATTGTATTTTGGCAAAAGTTGTGTTATGCTATCGCGTGGAAGTTGAATTGACTATATTATAGGCTTGGATTCAGACGAACCGAGACCGGAAACAAAATCAGCATATCTGTCTTTGCCCCTCGTGTACAAGCTGTGCCGAAGGGAAAGCTCTGGATATGGGTTTGGTGTATTTGCGTTTCCTGTCGGCAGGCGGGGAGCGTTTTATTTTTGCTTTTTATGCAAGGAGACGATTGAATATGGAAATTTTGCGTACAGCTGCTGAAATTACCAGGTTTGCCAAAGCTGCTCAGCAGGCGGGCAAGGTAATTGGATTGGTGCCGACGATGGGGGCACTGCATGAAGGGCATTTGACGCTGATGCGTGCTGCCAAAGCGAAATGTGATGTGGTAATTGCTTCCGTTTTTGTCAACCCAGTGCAGTTTGGGCCTAATGAGGATTATGATGCGTATCCCCGCCGCTTTGAGGAGGACTGCCGCAGCCTGGAGTCTGTCGGTGTGGACGCAGTTTTTCATCCTGAGCCTAAGGAGATGTATCCTGAGGGCTATGGCACTTATATAAATGTGGAATCTGATTTTACCAGAAAGCTGTGCGGCGGCCAGCGTCCGGGGCATTTTCGCGGCGTTGCTACCGTTGTGACCAAGCTGATGAACCTCAGCCGTGCCCAGGAGGCATTCTTCGGACAGAAGGATGCCCAGCAGGTGCTGGTAATCCGCCGTTTTGTCAAGGATTTGAACCTTCAGGTCAATGTCAATATGGTGCCGATTGTGCGTGAGGAATCCGGCCTGGCCAGGAGCTCCCGCAATGCGTATCTTTCTGAGCCAGAAAGAGCGGCTGCCTTGGTTTTGTCCCGCAGCCTCAGAAAAGCAGAGAATGCCTGGAAAGCAGGAGAAACCGATGCGGAGTCCCTGAAAAAGCTGGTGCGTGAGGAAATTCAGTCCGAGCCGTTGGCTGAAATTGATTATGTGGAGCTGTACAGCTTTGATGAGCTGAAGGAAATCCAGGAGGTCAGGGGCGAAAGCCTGCTGGCGCTTGCGGTCAGGATTGGCAAAACCCGTCTGATTGACAATATTATTATTGGCTGATAAAATCCCAGCCTCAGCCATGGGGCGTATCAGTGAGTGATGAATGATTTTCTGAGAAAGGAACACAAAATGATACTGAATCTGCTGAAATCCAAAATCCATTGTGCGACAGTCACCGAGGCGAACCTCAAATATATGGGCAGCATTACCATTGACGAGGCTTTGATGGAGGCAGCGCATATCCTGCCCAATGAACGGGTGCAGGTCGTAAACAACAATAATGGTGCCCGTCTGGAAACCTATGTCATTCCTGGGCCGCGCAATTCTGGTGTTATCTGCCTGAACGGGTCGGCTGCCCGCATGGTACAGCCGGAGGATATCGTCATCATCATGGCCTATGCTTTTTTTGAAGAAAAGGAAGCGGCTGCCTATAATCCTACTGTGGTAATGGTAGACGAAAAAAATGCTGTCAGGGAAATCCGTACAGTGGAATATCACGGTCAGACCAAATAAATATCGGTATCCTGGGCTGAGGATAAGAATGAGAGGCTGGGCTTTGTCCAGCCTCTTTTTTG
>JAQUZO010000136.1 GCA_028691285.1 Anaerovibrio sp.
TCGCCCACCGTGGAGCGGACTATCAGCATGTTGATGTCAGCAGTATATACGATTTTATCGGGAGATACAATCTCTAGCTTAATAGTAGCCATTGATTAGCCCTCCTTCTTCAGCTGCTCCGCCTTTGCCACAACCTCTTCGATGCTGCCGACCATGTAGAAGGCAGCCTCCGGCAGGTCATCATACTTGCCTTCCAGGATTTCCTTGAAGCCGCGGATAGTATCACGCAGCTCTACATATTTACCAGGCGTGCCGGTAAATACCTCAGCCACCGCAAACGGCTGGGAGAGGAAACGCTGAATCTTGCGGGCACGGGCAACGGTCAGCTTATCCTCGTCAGACAGCTCTTCCATGCCCAGGATTGCAATGATATCCTGCAGCTCCTTGTACTTCTGGAGCACCGCCTGAACACCGCGGGCAACCTCATAATGCTCGCTGCCGATGATGTTGGGATCAAGGATACGGGAAGTGGAATCCAACGGATCCACTGCCGGATAAATACCCAGCTCTGCAATCTGGCGGGACAAAACGGTGGTTGCATCCAAATGAGTAAAGGTACCTGCCGGTGCCGGGTCAGTCAAATCATCCGCAGGCACATATACTGCCTGTACGGAGGTGATTGAGCCCTTATTGGTGGAGGTAATGCGCTCCTGCAGAGCACCGATATCAGTGCTGAGGGTTGGCTGATAGCCTACTGCAGACGGCATGCGCCCCAGCAGTGCGGATACCTCGGACCCAGCCTGGATGAAACGGAAAATATTGTCAATGAACAGCAATACATCCTGTCCCTGAACATCACGGAAATACTCCGCCATGGTAAGACCGGTAAGAGCTACACGCATACGCGCTCCCGGCGGCTCGTTCATCTGACCATATACCAGCGCAGTCTTGTCGATAACGCCGGACTCGGTCATCTCTGACCACAGGTCATTGCCCTCACGGGTACGCTCGCCTACACCGGCAAATACGGAATATCCGCCGTGCTGGGTAGCGATATTGTGGATAAGCTCCATGATGAGCACTGTTTTTCCTACACCTGCACCGCCGA
Source organism: Anaerovibrio sp. (assembly GCA_028691285.1). Taxonomy (GTDB): domain Bacteria; phylum Bacillota; class Negativicutes; order Selenomonadales; family Selenomonadaceae; genus Anaerovibrio. The sequence continues at coordinate 1,049 of JAQUZO010000136.1, forward strand.
ACAGGCCGATTTTACCACCGCGGGAATACGGCGCAATCAGGTCAACAACCTTGATGCCGGTTTCCAGAATCTGGGTGGAAGTCTCCTGCTCATCGAATTTTGGTGCGGGACGATGGATTGGCCAGAATTCCTTATTGCCAACCGGCGCCGGATTGTGGTCAACTGTCTGTCCCAAAATATTAAATACTCTGCCAAGGCAGGCGTCACCTACTGGAACCTTGATTGGGGAACCAGTATCGACCGCCTCCATCCCGCGGGTGAGACCGTCAGTGGAGCTCATAGCGATACAGCGGGTAACGGAGTCACCCAAATGCTGCATAACCTCTACCACCAGGTCAATATTCACATCGCCGGCTTTACCCTGGATTGTAACCGCATTGAGGATTTCCGGCAGCTGGCCTGCTGAAAACTCAATATCTACGACAGGTCCGATTACCTGTACGACTTTACCCTTTGCCAATGGTAAACCCCCTTATTTCAGTGCCTCAGCACCGCCCACGATTTCAGTGATCTCACGGGTGATGTTGGCCTGACGAACTTTGTTGTAATGCAAATCAAGTTTTGCGATAAGCTCCTGTGCATTGTCCGTAGCGTTGCTCATGGCATTCATACGGGAGCTGAGCTCACTGGCTGCAGCCTGCAAAAGAGCGGCATAGATTGTAGTAACCAAATACTGCGGCAGCATGAAGCCCAGCACCTCAGCGGCACTTGGCTCATAAATATATTCAGCGTGTGTCCCGCAGTCACCTTCCAAATTACAGAATGGAAGCAGTCTGACTGTTTCGGGCACACAGCTGATAGCTGACACAAAACGGGTATACACCATGCAGATCTCCCTGCCCTCACCGGAGGTGAAGCGGTTCATCAGATCCACGGCGATATCCCGTGCATTATCATAGGAAGGACGCTCGCTGATACCAAGATAAGACTGGACTACATCGTAGCCACGGTTCTTAAAAAATGCCTCGGTCTTGCGGCCTACAGCAATAATTTCGGTATCTGCCTTGTCCTCAGCCTGAGCGGCTGCTTCCTTGAAGGCATTGCTGGCATACGCGCCAGCCAGTCCCTTATCCGAAGCCAACACCAAAATCAGACGCTTTCCCTCCGGATGTACCTCCAGCAAAGGATGCGAAAAATCCCCCGCGCTGGCGGCTATATCCGATACTACCTGTGCCATTTTATCTGCATAAGGCTTATTGGCAACAGCCGCCTCCTTTGCACGACGCAAACGGGAGGTTGCTACCATGTTCATAGCATTTGTGATTTGCTGAATACTCTTTACGCTCTTGATACGACGGCGTATATCCTGTAAACTAGCCAAATAAAATCACCTCACTGCCTTATGCCATTTTATATGTTACAGTTTCCTTGAATTCCTCAATAGACTTGGCAATCGCCTTTTCCAAAGCCTCATCCAGCTTCTGCTTCTCTGCAATCTGAGTGCCGATTTCCGGATGCTCATTGTGCATGAACCTGATATAATCCTCCTGGAAGGCAACAACCTTCTCAACAGGAATATCTGCCAGGTAGCCGCGAACTGCCGTAAAAATAACCAATACCTGATCCTGTACCGCCATCGGAGAATACTGCGCCTGCTTCAGTGTCTCGACCATGCGGACACCGCGGTCCAGCTGAGCCTTGGTCGCAGCATCCAGATCGGATGCAAACTGCGAGAAGGCTGCCAGCTCACGATACTGAGCCAGATCAAGACGCATGGTGCCTGCAACCTGCTTCATAGCCTTGATCTGGGCAGAGCCGCCTACGCGGGATACGGACAGACCAACACTGATGGCAGGGCGGATACCGGAATAAAACGCATCCGTCTCCAGCATAATCTGACCATCAGTGATGGAAATTACATTGGTCGGGATATATGCCGACAGGTCGCCGGCCAGAGTCTCGATGATAGGCAGAGCCGTAATGGAACCGGCACCCAAGGCATCAGAGAGCTTGGCTGCGCGCTCCAGCAGACGGGAATGCAAATAGAATACATCACCCGGATATGCCTCGCGTCCCGGCGGTCTGCGCAGCAGCAGGGACATGGCACGATAAGCGGCCGCATGCTTGGTCAGATCATCATATACGCAAAGGCAGTGACCGCCCTGGCCCTGCTCATTCTTTCTGTACATGAAATACTCAGCCATCG
>JAQUZO010000137.1 GCA_028691285.1 Anaerovibrio sp.
CGGCAGAGGAGGCGGAAATTGCGTCCAAGTCTGCGGACACGCAGCTTTTGAAGGAGGAGGTAGGTGAAGAGGATATTGCCAGAGTGGTCAGCCGCTGGACAGGTATTCCGGTGACCAAGATGCTGACCGGGGAGCGGGAAAAGCTGCTGCATCTGGAGGATGTGCTCCATGAGCGTGTCGTAGGACAGGACGAAGCCGTAAAGGTAGTCAGCGAGGCGATTCTTCGTGCCAGAGCAGGCATCAAGGCTCCGGAGCGGCCGATTGGCTCCTTTATCTTCCTTGGCCCTACCGGTGTCGGCAAGACCGAGCTTGCCAAAACCCTGGCGGAATCCCTCTTTGATGATGAACGCAGCATGATTCGCATTGATATGAGCGAATACATGGAGAAGCACTCCGTTTCCCGTCTGATTGGTGCGCCTCCGGGCTATGTGGGCTACGATGAGGGCGGCCAGCTGACAGAAGCGGTGCGCCGCCATCCATACAGTGTCATCCTGCTGGATGAAATCGAAAAGGCTCATCGGGATGTATTCAATGTACTGCTGCAGATTCTGGATGACGGCCGTCTGACTGACGGCAAGGGACGGGTGGTCAACTTCAAAAATACGGTGATCATCATGACCTCCAACCTCGGCTCCCATGAAATCCTCAACAGGAGCTATAAGGAGGCTGAAGCTGTAGTCAAGGATATCCTGAAGGACTATTTCCGTCCGGAATTTTTGAACCGTGTGGATGATATCGTAGTGTTCAAGGGACTGGGCAGGGAGCAGGTCAAGAATATTGCCGCTTTGCTGCTGCAGCAGCTTAACAGCCGCCTGAACAGGCAGATTAAGCTGAACTTGACCTGGGATGATGCTGCATTGCAGCTTTTGGCTGATGAGGGCTTTGACCCTGACTTTGGTGCCCGTCCGCTGCGCAGGCTGCTGAGCCGCACTGTGGAAACTGAGCTGAGCAAGGCGATTATCCGGGGAGATGCAGGCGAGGGAGATACTGTGCGCATGAGCACGGAGGATGGCAGGCTGACCTTCACCAAGGAGTAAAATCTCCATGGGAAAAGTCTCACAGCCAATAATGTATACATATAAAAACTTCTTGAAAAGTTTTGGCGTATTTGCTATAATCTGTGTACACAAAAGAATATCATAAATGCAAGGATGAGGAGTAGTAGCATCCCAGAACCCTTCAGAGAGCTGCCGGCAGGTGTGAGGCAGCAGGTGAAGCGGTGTGAACTGGCCTCTGAGCAGCCCGCTGAGATTTTGAAATGGTAGGCGGCGCCGGAAACTGACCGTTACAGCAGGAGGATATGTTTGTATCCGTAATGAGTGCGCGCGCTGTGTCGTGCGAATATGAGTGGTACCACGGAGTTTTCAGCTTCGTCTCTGTAAGAGGAGACGAAGCTTTTTTTGTGTGCTGAATACAGCTTTGGCGTCTCCTGAGCCGTCAGCATTTTATTTGATACAAAGGAGAGACTATTATGGATAATGTAACAAAATATCAGGAAGGCTATTTTATGCCGCCGTCTGTAGATTTAACCTGGGCCTACAAGCAGCATCCCGACAAGGCACCGACCTGGTGCTCTGTGGATTTGCGTGACGGCAACCAGGCACTGATCATTCCTATGAGCCTGGATGAAAAAATCGAGTTCTTCAAGATGCTGGTAAAAATCGGCTTCAAGGAAATTGAGGTGGGCTTCCCTGCCGCTTCCGAGACTGAATATACCTTCCTGCGCCGTCTGGTGGAGGAAGATCTGATTCCTGAAGATGTTACCATACAGGTTCTGACCCAGGCGAGAGAGCATATCATCAAAAAAACCTTTGAAGCACTGGCGGGCGTAAAAAATGCCATTGTCCATGTGTATAATTCCACTTCCCTGGCACAGCGCCAGCAGGTTTTCCGCAAGGAAAAGGACGAAATCAAGCAGATTGCCATAGAGGGAGCCAGGCTGCTGAAAAAACTCACCGAGGAGGCGGGTGCCTCCTACCGTTTTGAATATTCTCCGGAGAGCTTTACCGGCACAGAGCCTGAATATGCGCTGGAGGTGTGCAATGCTGTTCTGGATGTATGGCAGCCGACGCCTGACCGCAAGGCAATCATCAACATTCCGGTAACAGTGGAAATGTCCATGCCGCATATTTATGCCATGCAGGTAGCGTATATTTCTCAGAACCTGAAATACCGTGAGGCAGTGGAGCTTTCCCTGCATCCGCACAATGACCGGGGCTGCGGCGTAGCTGACTCTGAGATGGGACTCTTAGCCGGTGCTGACCGTATTGAGGGGACTCTCTTCGGCAACGGCGAGCGCACCGGCAATGCGGATATTGTCACCATCGCCATGAATATGTTTGTGCTGGGAGTTGACCCGGGACTGGATTTCGGCAATCTGCCTGAGCTGGTGGAGCTTTATGAAAAAGTAACCAGGATGCATGTCCATGAGCGCCAGCCTTATGCCGGAGCACTAGTTTTTGCAGCCTTCTCCGGTTCCCACCAGGATGCGATCGCCAAGGGCATGAAATGGCGTGAGGAGCAGGACCCTGCCCATTGGACCGTGCCGTATCTGCCGATTGACCCGCACGATGTGGGCAGGGAATACGAGGCGGATGTCATCCGCATCAACAGCCAGTCCGGCAAGGGCGGTGTAGCGTATATCATGGAGCAGAAATACGGTATTTCCATGCCGAAGAAAATGCGTGAGGATTTTGGCTACTGTGTCAAGAGCGTTTCCGACCATAAGCATAAGGAACTGCTGGGTGATGAAATCTATCAGATTTTCCAGGACAATTATGTCAATGTTGCGGAGCCGTATAAGCTGATTGATTTCAGCCTGAAAAAAGAGGTGGACGGCAGCCGCAGCGGCTATGTGGAGCTGGAAATCAACGGCAAGCCGACTGTGTTCAAGGCAAAGGGCAACGGCCGCCTGGATGCCATCAGCAATGCGGTTCAGGAAAATACCGATATTTGCTACACGGATTTGACCTACAGTGAGCACGCGCTGGAAATCGGTTCCTCCTCCCGGGCGATGGCGTATATCGGCATAACCGGCAAGGACGGCAAAATTACCTGGGGCGCAGGTATGGACACGGATATCATCACGGCATCGGTCATGGCACTGTTCAGTGCTATGAATCGCATGGGCAGATAAATATTTTTTGGCAGCAGGCTGGGGCAGGACGCAAGGTTCTGCCCCTTTTTGGGG
>JAQUZO010000138.1 GCA_028691285.1 Anaerovibrio sp.
AAATTGAAGTGTATACAATTTCTGATGGGGTAGACAATAAAAGTTCCCATCTTATATAATAAATATGAAAGAAACTTACTGATAAAGGTGGTATTTGATGGAAAAAACAAAAAAACTGTCACTTCTGAGAAAACGCAAACGGCTCGGCGACTGGATAAGCAAATATTTTTTTCTGCTCCTTGGCTCCCTGATTTATACGGTCGGCCTGGAAGTGTTCCTGGTGCCGAACAACATTATTGACGGCGGCGTAGTCGGTATCTCCATTATGGCAAGCTACCTGTCCAATGTGCCCTTTGGCGTATTCATGGTCGCACTGAACCTGCCCTTTCTTTATCTTGGCTACAAGCAGATAGGCAGAACCTTTGCCATCTCCACGATTGTGGCGATTGTGGCGATTTCGATACTGTCCGGCTTCTTTGAACCGGTTCCCCGCATCACGGAGGATGATTTTCTATCTGCCATTTTCGGCGGCATCATCACCGGTGCCGGTGTGGGACTGATTATCCGCCACGGCGGCTCTCTGGACGGCACGGAAATCATCGCCATCATCATGGACCGCAAAACCTCCTTTTCCGTGGGAGAAATCGTCATGTTCTTCAATCTGTTCATTTTAGGCACTGCCGGCTTTGTTTTTGGCTGGGACAAGGCCATGTATTCCCTGGTGACTTATTTTGTCATCTCCAAAATGATTGATATTGTCATTAAGGGCCTGGATGAATCCTATGCCGTAATGATTGTCTCTGACGAGTATGAGGAAATCGCCGATGCACTCATGCACCGCCTGGGCAGAGGTGTTACCTATCTCCATGGGCAGGGAGCCTATACCGGCGCGGACAAGCAGGTTCTCTACTGTGTCGTAACCCGTCTGGAGGTCGTCAAGCTGAAGGATATTGCTCTGGAAAAGGATGAAAACGCCTTTGTGACAATCAACCCTGTCCATGATATTGTCGGAGGGCGCTTCAAGAAAAAATCTATCCACTAAGCTGATATTAGGTAGATAAAAAAGGAATATTATGTTTGCGGGCATAGAAAATTTGTCACATTTTTCACTCTAATGAACATTTTTTCTTTTTATTGAGTTTTTTTGTGGCGTCTCTTGATTTTTTAGTATATTATAGTCATAATGATAACAGGGTGAGTTGTTGTTATAATAAACTATTTTTAATTCTAGGGGGATGCTTCATGTATCGTGATAAGGACAAGCTGGCCATCAATGTTGCCAAGCTCTATTACCGCTCTGATTTCAGTCAGCAGAAAATTGCCCAGGAGCTGGGCGTATCCAGACCTTCTATTTCCAGACTGCTTCAGTATGCCAAGGATAAGGGCTATGTAAATATACAGATTATCGATCCGGTAGAAGACATGAGCCACATGGAGCAGCGGCTGAAGGAAAAACTGCACCTGAAAGATGTAAAAATCGCTTCCTCTACGATCAATGATGAGGAGGAAATCAAAAAATATCTGGGTATCACCGCCGCCAAGTATTTGGATTCCATCCTGAAGGACGGAGATATTATCGGTGTGTATTGGGGTTCCACTCTGTACCACATGGCGCAGTCATTAGTGCCCAAGGCTGTCAAGGGTTCTCAGATTGTACAGCTCGGCGGCAGCATCAGCAATTCTGAATGGAACAACTACGCAAGGGAAATCCTGGATGCTTTTGCTGATAACTTTGATACGGTGGCCCATTACCTTCCTCTGCCTGTCCTTTTTGACACCAAGGCTACCAAGGACCTTGTAGACAAGGACCGTTATGTCAAGCGTGTGCTTGAGCTGGGACGCAATGCCAATATTGCCCTGTTCAGTGTCGGTACGGTACGCCCAAACGCCATGTTCTTCCGCCTGGGGTATACCAACATCGAGGAACAGGAAAAAATCCAGAAAAATTCTGTCGGTGACATCTGCTCCCGCTTCTTTGATGTGGAGGGACGCATCTGCTATCGTGATTTGGATGACCGCACGGTGGGGATAACCCTGAATGAGCTGTGCAACAAGGAATACAGCATCATGATTTCCGGCGGCGAAGCCAAGATACCGGCAATCCGGGCAGCGCTCAAGGGTCATTATGCCAATGTGCTGATTACCGATCAGTTCACAGGCAAGGCTCTTTTACAGGACTGATATTTTAGCTTTATATTTCTGCAAATAAAAATTCCGAGGCACAGCTTCAAGCTGTCCCCGGAATTTTTTTTGTGTATTATCTGTACAAACTGCAGTTTACCTGCCGCTCAAAACAAAATCGACAGCCTTTACAGCATTTTTGCCCGCAGCTCCTCACCGCTCAAAGGTGACAGATACGCAGGCGCAATATCAAAAACAGTCTTGCATCCCTTGGCACCTTCCCTGTTCAGCCGATTGACTGCCCGGGCATAGGCAAGGATGACAGAGGAAGTAAACTCCGGATTGGAATCCAGCTTCAGGCTGTACTCGATGATATGCTTATGCTCACCATCAAAGCCGGTCACTCCGGTGCGGAAGACAAAGCCGCCGTGAGGGATTCCCCCATGCTTGGCTGCCAGCTCCTCCTCGCTGATGAAATGCACTGTGGTATCATAATCAGCAAAATAATTTGGCATGGTCTTGATATCCTGCTCAATCTGCGCCAGGTCAGCGCCCTCCTCAGCCACGACAAAGCATTCACGCACATGCTTCTGACGAGTGGTCAGCTCGGGATTTTCCCCGTTTCGTACGGCTGCCAGGGCACTCTCCACAGGAATAGTATACTGCTTGCCATTCTTTACCCCTTTGATGCGGCGGATAGCATCGGAATGTCCCTGGCTTACCCCCTTGCCCCAGAAGGTATAATCCCTGCCCTGAGGCAGGACTGAATTGGCATACAGGCGATTCAATGAGAACATACCCGGATCCCAGCCGCAGGAAATCAAGGCCGTATGTCCGCTCTCTGCCGCAGCCTTATCCACATTGGCAAAATGCTCAGGAATGCAGGCATGGGTATCAAAGCTGTCGATTACATTGAAATACTTTGCCAGTTCAGGTGTCTGCTTCGGCAAATCCGTAGCAGAGCCGCCGCAGATTACCAGCACATCAATTTCACTGGCATGACTGGCAGCCTCAGCCGCAGCATAAACCTTTACGCCCTCGGTATGCAGCCTGACGGAAGCAGGGCTGCGGCGGGTAAAGA
>JAQUZO010000034.1 GCA_028691285.1 Anaerovibrio sp.
TCCTGTCCCAGATTGATTTCCCGCAGCAAAAAATAACGGATAGCATCTGCGCCAAATTCTTCTATCAGCCCAATCGGGTCAATGACATTGCCTACGGATTTGGACATCTTGCTGCCGTCCACCACCAGCCAGCCATGACCGAAAACCTGCTTCGGCAGCGGCAGCTCCAGTGCCATCAGGATACAAGGCCAAATAATGGAGTGGAAACGGACGATTTCCTTGCCCACCAGATGAATATTGGCCGGCCAGAATCTCTGGAATTTTTCCGGGTCATCCAAATAACCAATCGGCGTCAAATAATTGGACAGGGCATCGAACCATACATAAATGACATGCTTTTCATCAATCGGCACAGGAATACCCCAGTCAAAGGAGGTACGGGAGATACACAGGTCCTCCATCCCCTGCTTGATAAAATTAATCATTTCATTGCGGCGGGACACCGGCTGGATGAAGTCCGGATGCTCCTCGATATACTGCAGCAGACGGTCGGCATACTTGCTGATCTTAAAGAAATAAGCCTCCTCGGAAACCTCCTGGACAGGACGGCCGCAATCAGGGCAACAGCCGTTGGCATCAAGCTGATGCTCTGTCCAGTAGCTCTCACATGGTGTACAGTACAAGCCTGTATAGGAGCCCTTATAAATATCACCCTTGGCATAAATCCGTCTGAAAATCTCCTGGACTACCTTTTCATGCCGCTTTTCCGTAGTACGGATAAAATCGTCATTGGAAATATCCAGCAGCTGCCACAGCTTCTGAAAGCCTGCCACGATCGGGTCCACATACTCCAAAGGAGTGATTCCCTGCTCCTCTGCCTTCTGCTGAATCTTCTGTCCATGCTCATCACTGCCGGTCAGAAAGAAAACCTCATCCCCGGCCAGACGGTGAAAACGGGCTACCGAATCGGCAATCGTCGTACAGTAGGCGTGACCAATATGCAGCTTGGCACTCGGATAATAAATCGGTGTGGTAATATAAAAGCTCTGCTTGCTCAAAGAAATGACCTCCTAAAATAGATAAAATAATTTATATAAAATACTGCCGTCAGACATCCTGCTGCAGTAATAACTGATAAACATCCCTGCGGCTCATGCCCAGCTTTTTTGCGGTCTCCCGCATGGCTTCCTTGCGGGAAAGCCCCTGCTGCTCCAGTGCCTGTACCAGCTCGGCAGGACTGGCTGCCGGAACGCAGCTTTCCTCTGCCTCCTGACAGGAAGCATCATAGCCCTCTACCAGCAGCACAAACTCTCCTCTTGGCTCATTTTCCTGATAATATGTCAAAAGCTCACCCAGGCTGCGCCGGTTGAACTCCTCATAACGCTTGGTCAGCTCTCTGGCTGCCACTGCCCTTCTGCCTGCACCCAACGCTTCTGCAAGCTGGTGCAGTGTCTCCTTCAGATGATGAGGCGCTTCATAAAAAATCAGGGTTTCCTGATGGTTTTTTATATTCTCCAGCAGTTCCCTCCGTTTTTTTACGGATTTGGGCAGAAAACCGTAAAAAGCAAAGGCCGTAGTATCCAGTCCGGAACAAATCAAAGCAGACAGGGCTGCATTGGCTCCCGGCAGCGGGCTGACCGGTATGCCAGCCTCAACCGCCAGCTGGGCAAGATGGGCACCGGGATCAGAAATTCCCGGCAGGCCCGCATCACTGACACACACTATCACGGCTCCCGCCAGCATTTTTGCCACCAGCTCCGGCCCCTTGGTCAGCTTGTTGTGCTCATGATAGCTGGTCGCTGCCGTATGGATATCATAATGAGACAGCAGCTTCCTGGTATGGCGCGTATCCTCTGCGGCAATCAAATCCGCCTCTCCCAGCATACGCACAGCACGGAAGGTCATATCCTCCAAATTGCCAATGGGTGTTGCCGACAAATACAGACTGCCTCTTTTTTCTTCTGACATAACATCGCCCTTCTAAATCATTCCTATATATTTACATATTATATATATCCAGGATTTTCTTCGTATAGCTGCCGTCCGCCTCGTGGACAACCAGCGGCAGCTCTGCTCTCATGCCCCCCGGTGCAGCTCCCACAACCCCTTCGATCAGCATGAGGTTGGAGGGCTTGTCCGGCTTCGGCTGCACGAACTGCAGCCTTTTGACCTGAATCTGATTTTCCGCCATTGCCACAACAATCTCCCCCAGCCGCTCCGGCAGATGCACCATGGCAAAACGGCCATGGAACTTCAGTAGATAGCGGGCTGCCCGCACCACATCCTGCAGAGTCGCCGTCACCTCATGGCGGGCACTTGCCACGCCCTTCAGACTGTTGAGCAGTCCCTGATCCAGCGGCCGATAGGGAGGGTTGGCAAGCACGCAGTCGAAGCTCTCCTGGGGGTACAGCTCCCGAATCCTGCGATAATCCCCCCGGGCTATATGGATTTTCTCAGACAGCCCGTTCAGCTCCACATTTCTTACCGCCAGCTCAGCCATGACCGGATTGATTTCCAGGCCGTGGATCTCCCTGACCATATCAGCGATTAAAAGAGGCATTACCCCAGTACCCGTGCCCAGGTCAAAGACCCGCCAGTGCTTTCGGTATCTGGGATAATGCGCCAATAAGACCGCATCTATGGAAAAACAGAATTCCCTGGTATTCTGGATTATCCTGCGGCCCCCCCACAGGAGATCGTCCAGTCTTTCGTCGGCGGACAGCTCCACCTGCGACCAGTCCTGCTGCACAATATCACTGCATATCGCTGTCTTTTTCAATGATATCCTCCCAGGATGCCACGATGGTCTTGCTGTCATCAAGGAGAATCGTAGCTGAACGCCGCTGCATATTCAGATTGATTACCTTGCCCTCTCCCTCTGCAGTAATGACCTTGCTGCCCTGAACCGGCGGCTTGATCTTCCTGCGCTGCTTTTTGTTGTCGCAGTAGCAGTGATTTTCGTATTTCAGGCAGCACATCAGACGGCCGCAGATACCGGAAATCTTGGTAGGATTCAGGGAAAGGTTCTGGTCCTTGGCCATGCGGATGGATACAGGCTCAAACTCCCCTAAAAAGCTGTGGCAGCACAAAGGCCTGCCGCAGCAGCCGATGCCTCCCATAAGCTTTGCCTCGTCCCGCACGCCAATCTGCCGCAGCTCGATACGGGTACGGAAAATCGCTGCCAGATCCTTGACCAGCTCGCGAAAATCAATCCTGCCGTCAGCCGTAAAATAAAAAATGATTTTGTTGACATCAAAGGTATATTCTACATCCACCAGCTTCATAGGCAGACCATGAGCGGCAATCTTTGCCTCACAAATCCCAATGGCCTCGCCGCGGCGGCGCAGGTTTTCCTCTACCTTGGCCTTGTCCGACTCCGTAGCAATGCGCTGCACCTCCTTCAGAGGCATAACAACATCACTGTCCAGCACTTCACGGGGAGCGATGACCGCCGTCCCGAATTCCATGCCCCGGGCAGTCTCCACGATGACATTGTCATTCAGCTTTATCTCCAACGCCCCAGGACTGAAATAATATATTTTTCCGGCTCGCTTGAAGCGAACACCAACAACTTTCTGCATTTATTCCTCCACTAAATCATTCAACCTGATAAAAAAACCTTCCAGGCAAAGCTGCACATTGACATTGCTGCCAAGACGCTTCTGATATTCCTGCACCAGCCGCAAAAGCGCCAGAAGCCTGCCCGGAGGATATTTTGCCAGCATATCTGACAATCTATGTATTTCTGACTGATTGTACAGGGGCAGCTCACTGCCGCTGTACAAAATCAGCATATCGCGATAAATCATGGCCAGGAACCCAAGCCACTGCAGCAGCTGTTCCCGGCTGTGCCCGGACAGCTCCCTGGCCTGTCCCAAAATACGCTCAGGGCTGAGACTGCCTGCCTCGGCCGCCAGCTCGAGCATGCCGCGGCGCAGCTCCTCAAGCTCGGGGCTGTGCAGCAGCATAGCCCTGGCTGCACTGCCGTCTGCCATAGCGCCTAACGCCTCTGCCTCACTGAGAGACAAGCCCTGGCGCAGCAAAACCTCCCGCAGCTCAGCAGGCTGCAGGATGCCGAACTCCACCCGCATACAGCGGGAAACTATCGTATCCAAAAGGGCTGCCGGAGCACTGGTCAGCAGGATAAACACCACCTGCCCCCCAGGCTCCTCAATAGTTTTCAGCAGACAGTTGGCAGCTGCCTCATTCATTTTTTCGGCATCCTGGATGATGACCACCCGCCGCCCGGACAACAGCGGTACTCTGGCAATGCCTGACTGCAGCTCCCTGACCGCCTCTATCTTGATGGACCTGGCTGCCTTGGTGCTGCTTTCCGGCACCAGCTGAAAATAATCAGGGTGTGTGCCTGCAAGCAGTGCTTTGCAGGCAGGACATTCACCGCAGCACTGCCCTTCTGCCGGCTCATGGCACAGCAAAGCAGCCGCCAAAGCCTCAGCGGCCAGATTTTTGCCCACACCCTCACTGCCGCAAAAAAGCATGGCATGGGGAATACGATCCTCTGTCTGCAGCAGTCTGAGCTGCCCTGTCACCTTCTGATGCCCTATTATATTTTTCCACTGAATATTCATGCTGCAAAATCACATATACAAATCTACCAGCATCCCGCGTATTGCATCATGGCTGGCAACTATATCAAGCTGGCTGGTCTGCCCCAAACGGATTTTTTCTGCCATATCCTCCAGCTCCCTATCAATCTTCCGGACAGTGGTATATACCTTCTGTCGGCCCATACGGTCCCAACCAGCCTGGGTATTGACCGAATACATCTGGGAAACCACCGTGCCCACAAAATTCTTGATCAAGCCGCGATAGGATTTCAGCTCATCATAGGTAGGCGTTTTGGTCAAGCGCTGCCCCTGCTCATCAATCTGATCCAGCATCTGCTGCAGCTGCTCTCTGCTCATCTCCCCCTGCTGGTCCTCCAGCTCTGAGGCGAAATCAGCATCCGCAGAAGCCGCTCTGTGCCCATTATCCATGCCGCGGGCCGAAAGGGCCGGTCTGGCTCCTAACCCATCTATTTTCATATTAACCCCCAAAATTTATATAATTCGACACTCCACTAAGATAAATTATAGTAGTTTTTATACCAGAGTGCAATAAAAAGAAGTGCAGCTTTCTCTAAAGTACGAATTATACCCCAGCAGCTTCAAGACGAAAATTCCATCAAAAGCAAAATTTTAGTATTTCCGAAAAATACACTTGACTTTTCGCAGCGCATAACATATAATTCCTTTATCCCAATGAAATATAAAAATATGCTAACTCAATGAAAAGGAAAATGCTGTTTTTGGATGCCAGAGAGCCGGTGGAGGGTGCGAACCGGTGTGACGAATTCAGTTGTCCGCCTGGGAGAGGCCGGCGAGGAGTCGGACGGGTCAGCCCGATACAGCGAGCTGGAGTTGCGCCTAAGGCGTAATTTGGGTGGTACCGTGGAGTATACAGAGCTTCGCCCCAAGATTGGGGCGGGGCTATTTTTATTTTTAGGAGGACTAAGCATGAAGGTTTTAATTGCAGATGGCGTTTCCCAGATGGCTGTTGACATTTTAAAGGATGAATTTGAATGTGATGTCAAGGATAAGCTGCCGGCAGAAGAGCTGCTGTCCATCATCCCTGCATACGATGCACTGATTGTACGCTCGGCTTCCAAGGTAACCGCGGAAGTGATTGCCGCGGCCAAGAATCTCAAGATCATCGGCCGCGCCGGAGTAGGCGTAGACAATATTGATGTTGCTGCCGCCACCGACAAGGGCATCATCGTTATCAACTCACCAGGCGGCAATACCATCGCTGCCACTGAGCATACCTTTGCCATGATGATGGCGATGGCACGCCACATTCCTGTTGCCAACGAAACCCTGCAGAAGGGCGAATGGAACCGCAAGAAATACACCGGCGTGGAGCTGAAGGACAAAACCCTGGGCGTCATCGGCATGGGACGCATCGGCAGCGGCGTTGCCAAGCGTGCCCTGGCCTTTGATATGAAGGTCATCGGCTATGACCCGTATATCAATGAGGAACGCTGCAGAGACATGGGCGTGACTGTAGGCACCCTGGATGAAGTAATCCAGCAGTCCGACTTCATCACTGTACACATGCCGCTGACCGACACCACCAGAAATATGCTGGACAAGGCAGCCATGGCAAAGATGAAGAAGGGCGTCCGTCTCGTCAACTGTGCCCGCGGCGGCATCATCAGCGAACCAGACCTCCGCGAGGCAGTGCTCTCCGGTCAGGTTGCCGGGGCAGCCATTGATGTATTCACCAGTGAGCCGATACCTGCCGACCACCCTTTGCTGGGCGTACCCGGCATCTATGTAACCCCTCATCTGGGTGCCTCTACCGTAGAGGCGCAGATTGGCGTTGCCGTAGATGTCGCCCAGGGCATCAAGGCTGCCCTGAACGGTGAGCCTGTTATGACCGCAGTCAACATGGCTCCTGTTTCCAAGCAGGTCATGAATGTCATCACGCCATATTTTGATCTGGCTGAACGCCTGGGCTGTGCTGTCCGCGCACTGGCAGACGGTGCCATCAAGAAGCTGGAAATTGCCTACAACGGTGAAATCGCTGATGTAAACACCAAAATGGTTTCCACCGCTGTCATCAAGGGTATGCTGGATGCCGAAATGGAGAAAACCGTCAATTATGTCAATGCTCCGGGCCTTGCCAAGGAGCGCGGCCTGAAGGTCAGTGAAATCAAGGATAAGGACACTGAGCGCTTTGCCAATCTCCTGACTGTCACCGCCTATACCGGTGAAAAAGCCGTCAGTGTTCAGGGTACGCTTTTTGGTGACAAGGGCCGCATCATCAAGATTGATGACAACCGCGTTGACCTTGACCCTCATGACTGTATCCTCATCTGCCCGCATATCAACCGCCCGGGCGTTATCGGCCAGGTCGGCTCCATCATGGGTGCCGCCGGTGTCAATATCTCCGGCATGCAGGTAGGCACCACCAGTGTAGAGGGCACCAGCCTGATGATTCTGACTCTGGACAAGGATGTGCCTAAGGATGTCATCAAGCTGATTACATCCATGGACGGCATTTTTGGTGCCAAGGTTATCGTGTTTGATGCTAATTGATATAGGAGGTTTTCATTTTGGAAGCAAATCGTATTTATAATTTCAATCCGGGTCCTTCAATGCTGCCTTTGGAGGTTCTCAAGGAAGCTCAGGCAGAATTCCTGAATTTTCAGGATACAGGTATGTCCATCCTGGAAATCAGTCACCGTGCCAAGGCATACGACGAGGTGCACAATCAGGCCAAGGCTGATATCCTTGAGCTGATGGGCCTGGGCGATGATTATGAGGTGCTGTTCATCCAGGGCGGTGCCAGCATGCAGTTTGACATGGTTGCCATGAACTTTGCCTCTCCGGAAAAACGGGGCAACTATATCCTGTCCGGCAGCTTTGCCAGCAAGGCCTTCAAGGAAGCCGAGCTTCTGAACTGCGGCTATGTGGCAGCTTCCAGCAAGGAGGGCAATTTCAGGCATATCCCTGCCCAGGAGGAAATCAGGCTCAGCGAGGATGCCGCCTATCTCCATGTCTGCTACAACAACACCATCTACGGCACAGAATACCATTACATTCCGGAAACCGGTAGCGTACCGCTGATTGCGGATATGTCCTCTGATATTCTTTCCCGCCCTTTGGACTTTTCCAAATTCAGCCTGATTTATGCCGGCGTACAGAAAAACCTCGGCCCTGCCGGTGTGGCTCTGGTGGTAGCAAAGCGTTCCATGCTGGAGAACAGCCCGGCGGGACTGCCGACCATGCTGAGATACGATACCTACTACAAAAAGAATTCCCTCTACAACACACCTCCTGCCTTCGGCATTTACATGGTAGGCAAGGTTGCAAAATGGCTGAAAGCACAGGGCGGCCTGGAGGCCATGGGACAGCGCAACCAAAAGAAGGCGGCACTGGTATATGATGCCATCGACAACAGCAACGGCTTCTATACAGGCCACGCCGACAAGGACAGCCGTTCCTTCATGAATGTTACCTTCCGTCTGCCGAATGAAGAGCTGGAGAAAAAATTCGCAGCAGAGGCTCTGGAAAATCAGATGGGCGGCGTCAAGGGACACCGTTCTGTAGGCGGTATGCGTACCTCCATCTACAATGCCATGCCTTATGAGGGCTGCCAGCGTCTGGCTGAGTTCATGGAAAAATTCCGCAAGGCTAATTCCTGAGGCAAAAGCCGCGCAGAATATCCGGCAAAATAATTTTCCTGTCCACCAAAAATCCCCCCTACTGTGCCAGGCTCGGCTGGTGCAGCAGGGGGGATTTTGTATTTTCTTCATGGAAGCCGAACAATCAAAAAACAGGATAGCACTCAAACAGTCTGTTCCACGGCATCGTTACCTGAATCCTCTTGACATCCACGAATTCAGGCAGATTGTACTCCGCAAAGGTGCGCATGCGCAGGGTCGCAGATGCCTCTACAGACGCCCGTTTTTCATTGAGGGCACCGCCGCTGCCCTGACCTGGAAAGCTGTACAATCTCTGAGCCAAGTTCTGACGGATATTGGCCTGATAGCCCCAATCCTCCAAATATCTGGTATATAAAAGCTTCTTGCGGCTTGCATCAGACATTCTCGGTACCAGCATCCCCTGTCCCAAAACAAAGCCGGTGCTGTTGGTCGGCGTATTCCAGGCAGAATATGCCTGAAGCCGGAAAAGCAGCTTATTGTCCCTCATCGCTGCCATCAGCGCATTATCTGCCCCATTGGCATAGGCAATATCCGCAATGCCGACAGGATGTCCGGCAGCCAGCTCCTCCTTGACCATATTCAGGAAATATTTAGAACCAAAGCTGGCTTTTTCTGTATTTTCCGCAGCAGTAGATTCAAAAGTGTCACCATCAATATTGGTATTGACCAGCAGGACAAAATCAGCCCGCGCCGGAGTGGTAACATACATACCGCCTGCCATGATGATATGGGAGCGGATAGTCTTGTCAATCGGCTCGTCCGAATAGGCGGGAATGACATTTGCCCCCTCGCCCATATTGTACCGTACATAGACAAAAGGCATATTCTTTTCCAGATCATTGACGGCACGGGTCAAAAGCAGCATGCCGAATTCATCGATGCCTGCCATGTTATTGAAGCGGGTCTTCCCCAAGCCGCTGCTGTACTCGTTCAGCCAGCGGCTCTCCCGGTGAGTCTGGGAATAGGGTGCATTATCATCCCGGCCAAGGCAGAAATAAGAGAAAGTACCGGATTTGGTCAAATCCACCATGGCCTTGTTCACGGCCAGATTCTTTTTGCGGCGGCTCATCCAGTCATTGATAGCCTCCTGAGGCAGCAGCTCCGTCAAAAACTTGATTTCTCGCTGCTCCCTTTTGGTAAGAGGCTCAATTTCCTCCTTGTCCTTCAGGGCAGTATAACGGAATATATCTGTCCCATAGCTGAAATAGTAGCCAGGCTCCTCGCTGCCGGAAGCCTCACCGGTGCGGGGCGTGCGCATGATGGAGGAAAAAACATACACAGGAACCTTGGGATGGTCCTTCTTGAAAGCCCGGAACCTGTCCACCCGCTCCATCAGCGTTGCCTGATCGATCTGATGCTTGCGGGAGCCGACCAGACTGCCGTAAATCATAGAATCACCAGAGATGACCACTGCCTTGATGCCCGGCAGGGGCTTATAGGGAGGCTTTTTATCCTTCGCGTGGGGCACGGTGGTATTATCCTCCAGCCACTGCCACAGCTTATCAGGATTGCCCAAATTGCTGCTGCTGCCCAAAAGCTCGTCTGGAGGAACAATCACCTCATAGCCCAGCTGCCGGATAGTATCAGCTGTTTCCACATCCGAAATCGGCCGGTTATCGTGCGGAATATACACAATTTTTCCCTTTTCCCGGGGCGTATCCTGTTTTTTCGCAAAGCCGGTAGCCGTCATGGCCATCAGCAGAACGGTCAGGCACAGCAGCACCACCAATGTTTTCTTCATCATCTTGTATGTTCCCCTTTACCTTCCAACTACTTTCATTTTGCATAAGGCCTGAGCAGCAAATCCAGTGCCATCGTCTGGATTTCCTCCGGAATATTCAGCCGTGTTTCAAACATGATATAGCCGTCATGAGGCACTGCATTCTTTATTTCCAGCATATCCAACACCCTGTGCCCCTTGATTTCTGCCTTCGCCAGCTCGGACTGCTGCAGGATATTTTTGCAGTCTACCGTAATGCGGTTGCCCTTGATGACAGTAGGCAGGCTCTCTCCCAAATCAATTTTGCCAAAGAGATTCTGTGCCATGGAAAGAGAAATTCTGGAAAAAAACCAGGATGCCAGTCCATGATCCTTCAAGGCCCTCTCCTTGACCCGATAGGTCACGTGAGAGGTCTCCGTATTGTGCACAAATTCCTCTATGATACCGGAAAATTCCAGTCTGCCCAGCTTGCTTGTTTTGGCATAGATTTCCAGTCTGCCATTTTCTTTGGAGGTCAGCCTGAGCTCCGTCACCGGCAGTTCAGCAGCCGGCTGTTCACCGCCGGCAGCCCCTTTGCTGAGCTGTCCCCCATTCTCCGGCAGGCTGCCGTCAACGGTCTCACTGACGACTTTCGTTTCAGCATTCCCTGCCCGCGCCTGCTCCGCTGCCAGCCTTTCTGCAATGGCCTCATTGATTACCGAGTCCGGTACGGACACCTTGCCCTGCATGATCTCCCTCAGGGTTTCGTGACTCCAGGTGTGCTGTATCACCTGCCAGGCAGGCTGATAATCCTCCACTGCTTCATTGATGCTTTCCATATTGATGCCGGGAAAATACTCCGACACGATTGCCGGCAAATCCATAATTCATCATCCATTCTGATTTTCGCTGTTAACTGAACCATCTGCCAAAGCCATTTTTCTTTTTAGCGGAAGCAGCTGTCTTTCTGCTGCTCTGCGCCCTTGGCTCCGGCTTATGCTGTTCTGTATCCTGTAAGCTTTCCTGTTCTCTTTCCCTGACCTCCTGCCAAAGCCTGCGGGCATCCCTGGAAATCTTGTCATTCCCTGCAGGGGCATTTTTGCTGCCTACCAGCTTACTCAGATAGATAACAGCTTTTTTGTTATCACCCAAATCCGCGCACAAGGCGCCAATCAAGTACATAACCATATTGTCAGTCAGGCTTTCAATAGGATAGCGCTCAGTTTCCAGAGAACGCTCATACAGCTTGAGAGTCTTTTCCAAAAACTCCCTTTCCAGCTCCTTGTCGCCGTTGATGCGGTAAATCCATGCCAGGCGCATCATAAGACCAGCCCTGCGCGCTATAGGCGCACGGAGCAGCTCCGCACAATAAATCGCCAGCTTCAGAGAAGCAATGCCGTCCGGCACATTCCGTTCCTCACTGAACCCGAAATGCACATGCTTTGCCAAAAGAGCATCTGCCACCAGTTCCTGCCTGGCAGGCGGCAAAGGCGTTAAAAATACCTTTTCATCGGCCGCAAAGCTGCAATGCTCGCAAACCCATATATGATACAAATATGGATTGAAATCCCGATAATGGCAGCAGTAATCGTTATCCACCTGCACAGCTACCAGCCTGGACTTCACCTTGACGACCCTGGCGGCTCTGCCGCAGACAGGACATTTTTTTTCTACCACAAAGGTAAAATCTGTTGACATGCTATCAGCCCTTCTCACTCATTATCTTCCGGCCGGTCCGGGGGATTTTCTGCTCTGTAGGCTTCCTGTGCCTTTAACAGCTCTGCCTTCAGGGCTTCATCCAAATCACCTTTGGTACGCTCTGCCAAAATCAGCTGATTGCGCAGTGCAAAATCAATGATCCGTTCATAAAATCTCGCTTCCAGGCTCTTATCTGAAAGCTCCTCCAGACTCACCGCTGCATCTGACCGCACCACATCAAGAGCAGTCCAGGTAGAATCCAGATAATCGATTTCCTGAACATGCACCTTTTTTTCGGCCAGATTAATGATGAGGTACTCCGAAACGCCCACAAAATCATTGAACCCCTGGAGGGATTTGCCGTTCCAGCGGCGTTTGGCAACCACATCGTTGATCATGACATCGTCAAAAGTCTTCAAAACCGGCACAATCAGAACATTGGTGTCCACCATGCCCTTGTCGTCCAATTTGAAACAGATCTGCTGCCTGTTGAAAAAATAATTTGTGCGGGCAGAGGACTGCACCCAGCGGAAAATCTGCTCCGGTACATAAGGAGCCGCCTCTGACACCGATGTATTGACGGAAAAGCCTACCAAGGCAGCTCCCAGAATCATCCAACGCTTATAATCCATAAAAATCACCCTGTTTCTCAAATATTATCCTGATAACGGCTGAGTGTATCCAGCTCGTATGGCGTCTCCTGATATACATAATAGTTCAGCCAGTTGGTAAAAAGCAGATTGGCGACAGATCGCCAACGCACCACGGGCTGCCGGGCAGGATCATCATCCGGATAATAATTCTTTGGTACATTGACATTTGCCATGCCGGCAGCCACATCCCTGTCATACTCAGCCTTCAGGGACAATGGGTCATACTCGGCGTGGCCCGTAATGAAGAACTGCCGCTGTTCCAGATTGGCAATAGCGTAAACCCCGGCCTCATCATCAGACTCAGCTAAAATAGTCAGTTCTTCGACCTTTGCCACATCCTCCTTGCGAACCTCGGTATGACGGGAATGAGGTACGAAAAACTCATCGTCAAAGCCGCGGAACAATGGCTCATTCTGACGGCATAGATGATGCTTGTACACACCGAAAATCTTCGGCGCCACATCATATTTTTTGATGCCGTAGTGATAGTACAGCCCCGCCTGCGCGCCCCAGCAGATATGAAAGGTAGAATATACATGGCTCTTGCTCCACTCCATGATTTCTGCTACCTCATCCCAGTACGCTACATCCTCAAAGGGCATCTGCTCCACAGGTGCGCCCGTAATGATAAAGCCGTCATACTTCTTGTGGCGTATCTCGGCAAAGGTGCCATAGAACTCAGTCAGGTAATCCTGCGCCGTATGGGTAGGGGTATAGGATTCCGTATAGATAAAATCCACCTCTACCTGCAGCGGTGTATTGCCCAAAAGCCGCAGCAGCTGGGTTTCTGTCACCTGCTTGACAGGCATCAGGTTCAAGATCAGCAGGCGCAGCGGACGGATGTCCTGACTGTACGCCCGATCTGCGTCCATAATAAAAATATTTTCCTGCTCCAAAATCGCTGCAGCAGGCAAGTCATTTGGTATCTTAATTGGCATTTATATTTAACTCCCTATATCTTACAATACTTCATGGGACTCCAGACTATAGCGGTGTACCCATTTACTGTGCGCTTTCTCATAGGCTGTCAGCTGCAAAAGCTCCTTTTCCTCAGAGGTTCCCTTTTCCACAGCATGGTACAGTCCGTCAGTATCGCGCTCCGTATAGTCCTTCCAGCCCTCCTTGCTGTTCCAGTGCTGGCTGCGTACTACCTTCCCAGTATACTGGAGGAGATTGACCGCCTTCTTCAAAAAACGGATTTCCCTGACGCTGCCGCTGGCATCCTTGTATTCCTGCCATTCCCAGAAAATGATGTTTTCTCCATTGACCCGCATGGTCGTAGTATCTGCCATACAGTTCACATAGCCTCCCCTGGCATCCGGCTTCTGCCACAGCAGCAGCCATCTGTCAGAAGCACTGCGCCTGTCTACCTCACCCATGCCAAAAACGCTGTCAACGATGAAGGCATAAAAATCCTCGTCAAATTCTTGGGAATTCATTTCCTTGTATTTCAACGGCTGATACTGCTTGCTCCACAGCTTTTTGCCGTTCTTGTCATAAAAGGTTTCATTCAGGTAAGCAAGCACCCTGGTCTGAGGGCAGATCTGCACCGCAGCCAGGCTATAGGCCAGATTGTTTGGCACAACATCCTTGATGCCGTAATTGTCCAGCGTTTCCTTGGCACCGCCGTAGCTGTAGCTGGTTTTGGTCACGGCCGTAATCCTTGTGGCAATTCCTCCAAAGGCATCCTGCACCTTGACCTGAGCCGGATCATAAAACTTGCTGTAATTATTGTCAGAAGAAATCCAATACCACTGGGTATCTGCAGCCTCAGCCCTGCTGTACATGACGGTACTGTGCATGGCTCCCACCAAAAATAGAATTCCGAAAAGCAACGAAAACCAGTATCTCATGAAAACACCCTCTTTTCCCTAAAATATATCTCCTCTGCTCCTGATAAAAAAATATATACTTTGATTATTTTAACATATTTTGTAAAGGTTTACCACAAATTACCTGCCAGCCACCCGTAGTTTTGGTATAATAGAGCATAAGCAAATGCAAAAAATATCTAAGGAGAATGTAAATGGAATATACAAATTTTCAGGTAGGAGAAAAATTTCCCCTGCCTATCAAAAATCAGGGCGACGGAGGACTTTTCCAGATTGATGCCAACGGCTGCATGTTTATTTTACAGCTCAGCCAAACCGATGTGATTGCTGTGGAGGCATTCCGCACCGGCAGGCTGGAGCTGGGGCTTTATGAGCAGGACGGCATTTTGTTCCTGCTGTATAAAATAGACGGCATTTTCAAGGA
>JAQUZO010000139.1 GCA_028691285.1 Anaerovibrio sp.
GCACCTTGACAGATAAATTGCACCTGCGGATTTCCTTCAGGCACTCTATGCCGCCCATCCTCGGCATGGACAAATCCAGCAGCACCACATCGATATCCGGCCTGGCAGCCATAATATCCAATGCCTCTCTGCCGTCAGAGGCCTCTGCCACCACATCCATTCCATCCTGGGTGCCCAGCAGCAGCTTCATGCCGGTCCGCAGGACCCTGTGATCATCAACCAGCAAAAGTTTCAGATTTTTTCCCATTTCTATTTCTTTCCCCCATCTACATTAGCCGGCAAAATCAGCGTAATTTTCGTTCCGCTGCCCGGAGATGTTTCCAGTCGGAAGCTTCCCTGGAGCAGCTCTGTGCGTTCCCGCATGCTGACCAGTCCCAAATGCCGGCTCAGCCTTGCCTTTTCGGCTGTTTCCTTATCAAATCCCACGCCGTCATCCCGCACTGCCAGATATACCTCTCCCCGGCGTATGCACATGGAAATATCCACCTGCTTCGCCTCCGCATACTTTAGAATATTGGTCACCGTTTCCTGTACAGTACGATAGCACATCAAATCCACCACTCTGGAGTTTCGGGAGAAATCGCCCTCACTGCTCCAGTTGAATTTTATATCCGGATGCATCTTGCGCACCGGCTCCAAATATTTTTCTATTGCAGCTACCAGACCCAAATCCTCCAAAAGAGGCGGATGCAGGTCCACAGCCAGACGGCGCAGTCCGCCCAGAGTACTTGCCGTCAGTTCCCGTATCTCAAAAAGCATTTCCCGCTGCTCGTCCGTATCCAGCCTGTCATGCAGAATCCGCAGATAGGTAAGAATTGATGCCATGGACTGACTGCTTTCATCGTGCAGCTCCCGGGAAATGCGCCTCTGCTCATTTTCCCGGACAGAGAAAAGCTGCTGGATAAGCCAGCGGCGGTTTTTTTCCTTGCGGCGCAGATCAGCCACCAGCTTATTGTTTTTTTCAATGGTCTTCTGCAGCCCGACTGACATTTTGTTGAAGGTCTTGGCCAGATCGCCCACCTCATCCCCGGAATTTTCCGGTACCTGAATGCCGTATTTTCCTTTCTCCATCTGCTTGACCGCAAAGGACAGCCTGGCAACAGGCTTCAGGAATTCATGGGCATATCTGGTCGTCAGGATAGATGCCACAACACATACCAGCAGAACCATGATAATCGCCAGAAGGCATCGATCCTGCAAAACAGCCATCATGTATTTCTCTGTCATGCCAAGGCGTATATAACCGATGTAGCCTTCATCAATGGGAACCATAACCTCCCGTATCGTCCCTTCATTGCTGGAAAAAGCCATCGTATCCACATCTGAAGACTTGCCTGACGGCAGGCGCACCGGCGGAAGCCCCATTGGCGTCCCATGGACAAAGGTGGAAGCTCTGATGCTGCCGTCAGGGTTGGATACAATAATATAGCGAATCTGATTATTGCTTTCCATCGTTCTGGTCAGCCTTTCATGGATGGCAAATTCATTGTCCACCAGAATATCGCTGCTGACACCGGCTGCCAGATAGGAGGCGGTTTCATAGCCTGTGCTGATAAGTCCGTCCTTCAGCGATGACCTGGTAGCATGGAGCATCATGGCTCCCATCAGGATGCCGCACAGAAAGATACTGCCGATAATGAGGATATTGAATTTATAATAAAGTCCCCGTCCTTTTTTCATCCTACACCCCCGGCAGCTTTTCCCGCTGCTGATATTTCCGTTTCAGCTCATCATAAGCCTCCGGCTGGGGCGGGACAAACTTGTCAATAATCGCCTGATGCATTGCCCGGGCCAGATCAGGCCTTTCATCCATGTGATAGAAAATCTGCTGCAGTCTTGCCTTGGTTTCCGGTGCCAAATCCTGCCGCATGACAACGGGTCCGGTAGGCGTCGGCTTCATCACACTGATAATGCGCAGCTTTTTATCAATCTCAGGATCTGCCTTCCTGGCAAAGAAATAAATCTGGCTGTCAATGCCTGCGCCGTCAGCCAGTTTATTGGCAACGGCCCACACGGATTTATCGTGGTTGTAGGTATAAAAGCATCTTTTGAAAAATTTCTCTGCCGTCGTATGGTACTCATCCAGCAGCATATAGTCAATGGCCTGCCTGCCTGAATAGCTCAGAGGATCTGTAAAGGCAAAGGTCTTGCCCCGCAGCTGAGAAAAATCCGTAATGCCGCTGTCCGCCTGTACTATAACATACGCCTGATAGTATACCGTATCATCAGTCTGTACCATCGCCAGAAGCTCCAGGGGAATCATCCCGTTGTAGGAGGTATATGCCCCCGTAGAAATAAATGCCACATCAGCCTCTCCGCCTGCCAGCAGCATATTCAGCTCCTCATAGGTCTTACGCTGAATCAGGACCGCAGGCTGCCCCATCTCCTCTGATATATAATCCACCATTTCCTGATAGTATTTTCTGGTCTCAATAGGAGAAATAACCGAGGCAAAGGCTATCCGCAGCGGTTTTTGGTCCTTGCCGGCATTCAGCTGATTCCTCTCTGTCAGATTATCCGGCCTGCAGTCAGAAAAATCAATTTCGCCCTGCATCTTTTCACAGCCGGCACAAAGAAAGCAGAGCAGCAAAAAAATAATTTGTACACACTTACCCATCATAGCCCTCTCATTTGCTATTTAATATCACCTGTATATCCGGCAGTCGTCTTGACCGCACCGGAAAGCATATAAAAAAAGGCCACTGCCCTGTTTTGCAACAAAGCAGCAGACCCTTCAATATTATTTTTTCTCTGCGTCGGACACCGGAATTATTTCAAAGCCAACGCGGCCGTCACAAAGCCCTTGAATAAAGGATGCGGATTGTTCGGACGTGACTTCAGCTCAGGATGGAACTGAGAAGCCACAAACCAAGGATGATCCTTGACTTCAACAATCTCCACCAGGCTGTCATCAGGCAGCGTTCCAGCAATCACCATACCTGCCTCAGACAGCACCTTGCGGAAGGAATTGTTGAACTCATAGCGATGGCGGTGACGCTCACTGATAGTTTCCTCCCCATAGGCCTCGAAGGTTTTAGTATCCTTCTTCACCTTGCATGGATATGCGCCCAGACGCATCGTGCCGCCCTTGTCCTCTACATCAACCTGAGATGCCATCA
>JAQUZO010000035.1 GCA_028691285.1 Anaerovibrio sp.
TCCCTGCAGATACATAAGGGAGAGGTTATCGGTCTGGCAGGGCTTTTAGGCTCCGGGCGCACCGAGACGGCAGAGCTGTTTTTCGGGCTGAAGGAGGTCACCGGCGGGCATCTCAGGGTGAACGGCAGGGAGGAGCGCCTTGCTGCTCCGATGGCGGCCATGAAGGAACAGATTGCCTTCTGTCCTGAGGACAGAAAGCTGGCAGGCATCATCGGGGATTTGACGGTACGGGAGAATATCATCCTCGCCCTTCAGGCGATGGATGGCATGTTCAGTCATATTCCTTATACTGAACAGGTCAGGCTGGCCGATCAGTTTATTGAAAAGCTGAATATCAAGGTTTCTGATCGTGACCAGCTGATCAGGAACCTGTCCGGCGGCAACCAGCAGAAGGTAATCATTGCCCGCTGGCTGGCAACCCATCCGAAATTCTTGATTCTGGATGAGCCGACCCGCGGTATTGATGTAGGCACCAAGAGTGAGATTCAGAAAATGGCAGTGGAGCTTGCCAGGACCGAGGGAATGTCCGTTGCGTTCATCTCCAGCGAGATGGATGAAATGGTACGCACCTGTTCCAAGCTCATCGTCATGCGTGACCGCAGGAAGGTTGCTGAGCTGACAGGGGACCAGATCAGCTCGGACGGCGTGATGCAGGCTATTGCCGGAGGTGACAAGTAATGGAAAAAATGAAAAGCTTTACATCCAGCTCTCTGTTTCTGCCGGTAGTCGCTCTGGTAGTGCTGCTGGTTTTCAACGGTATTTTTGTCGACGGCTTCTTTGATATCCAGCTTACGGAGGATGGCCGCCTGTTCGGGCGTATCATTGATATTTTGACCCGTTCCAGCTCGCTGGTTATCCTGTCTCTGGGCATGACCTTTGTCATTGCAACCAGCGGCATTGATATCTCCGTCGGTGCAGTGGTTGCCATTTCGGCGGCTGTTGTCTGTACCCTGGTAGGCGGCAGGGGTGATGGTGTGGCTGAAACACCTATGGTACTGGCTATGCTGGCCTCTGTGGGCATTGGTATTCTCTGCGGTCTGTGGAATGGCCTGCTGGTAGCCAAGTTCAAGATTCAGGCGGTAGTCGCTACCCTGATCCTGATGACGGCAGGCCGCGGCATTGCCCAGCTTTTGACCGAGGGACAGATCGTGACGGTTTATTATCCGCCCTTTGCTTCCATTGCAGGTGTCATCCCGGGGATGCCGCTGCCGACCAATATGTTTATTGCCATTGCTATGGTGATTTTCGTATCTGTTGTGATGAAAAAGACCAGCATCGGGCTGTTTATCCAGTCGGTGGGCATCAACCCCACAGCGGCTAAATATGTGGGCATCAATGTAACTCTGGTGCTGTTCCTGGTTTATGCCTTTTCTGGTTTTTGTGCCGGTGTGACCGGTCTGATTGAAAGCTCCCTGATTCGGGCGGCAGATGCCAATAATGCGGGGCTGAATATGGAAATGGATGCTATCCTGGCAGTTGCTCTGGGCGGTACGCTGCTGTCCGGCGGCAAGTTTTATCTGGGCGGTTCCGTTATCGGCGCAGTGACAATCCAGACCCTGACCACTACACTGTATGCTCTGGGGGTATCTGCTGACCAGCTGCCGGTTGTGAAGGCGCTGGCGGTCATTGCCATCTGCCTGATTCAGTCCAGGAAGGCACGGGATTTGTTCGATAAATGGAAGGGACGCCATGACGGAGAAGCCGTGGCAGATAGTGCAAAGGCGGTGAACAGAGCATGAATAAGAAAATCAGCGAGCTGATTGCGTCCAAGTATTTTTCCTTCTTCGTGACCGTTATCCTGTTTGCTGCCCTGTATGGGGCAGGCGTGGGCATGTATAAGGGGTTCCTGAAGCCGCAGGTTTTCCTGAACCTTTTTATTGATAATGCGGCTCTGATTGTAGTTACTGTAGGAATTACCTTTACTCTTTTGATTGGCGGCATCGACCTGTCAGTAGGTGCGGTGCTGGCTCTGACCTGTATGGTGCTGGCATGGCTGCTGGCGAATACAGGGATTCCGGTATTTGCCGCTGTCCTGCTGGTTTTGCTCATGGGTACGGCCTTCGGGGCCCTGCAGGGCTATCTTATTGCCAAGTTTGATCTGCAGCCCTTTATTATTACCCTGGCAGGCATGCTGTTCTGCCGCGGGCTGACGGCAGTGATTTCACGGGAAACCATCAATATCACCAATCCGCTTTTTGTGGCCATGGCGGATTTTCGCCTGCCGATTGGTTCGGGCTTTGTGTCTATGGGTGTAATCATTGCCATTGTGGCCTTGATTGCCGCGGCAGTGGTGCTGGGCTTTACCAGGTTCGGGCGCAATATCTATGCTCTTGGCGGCAGTGAATCCTCCGCCTCTCTGATGGGGCTGCCGGTATTCCGCACCAAGGTCAGTGTCTATACCATCAGCGGCTTCTGTTCTGCTCTGGGCGGCATTGCCTACAGCCTGATGATGCTGACAGGCTACAATCTGCACGGCATGGGCATGGAGATGGATGCGATTGCTTCTACGGTTATCGGCGGCACGCTGCTGACAGGCGGTGTGGGCTTTATCCCGGGTGCACTTTTCGGCGTACTGATCCAGGGCGTCATCCTGACCTTTATCAGCTTTCAGGGAACCCTGTCCGCCTGGTGGACCAAGATTGTGGTTGGTGCGCTCCTGTGTGTATTCATCATCATGCAGGCGTTTATTACTGAGCACAAGAGCAAATTGACAGCCAAGAGTTCACTGGAAAAAAACAGCTGAGCATAGTTTGAGGCAAGTAGAACGGCAAGGGGGAATAGCTGTGTTGGAAGAATTGAAACAGAAGGTTTATGAGGCAAATATGCTCCTGCCTGAATACGGATTGATTACCTTTACCTGGGGCAATGTTTCGGGAATTGACCGGGCGTCCGGACTGTTCGTCATCAAGCCATCCGGTGTGGATTATGGACTGCTGAAGCCGGAGGATATGGTGGTAGTGGATTTGGACGGCAACAAGGTGGAGGGTGAGCTGAACCCATCCTCTGATACGGAAACCCATCGCGTGCTGTACCGGGAGTTTGGGAATATTGGGGGCATTGTCCATACCCATTCCCGCTGGGCAACTATTTTTGCTCAGGCAGGGCAGGGGATTCCCGCCTACGGTACTACACAGGGAGATTATTTTTACGGAGAGATTCCCTGTACCAGGGCCATGGAGCCTGAGGAAATCCAGGGTGAATATGAGTATGAAACCGGCAGGGTGATTGCCGAGACCTTCCGGGATATAGAAGCAGACAATATGCCGGCAGTGCTGGTCAGGAATCATGGGCCATTTACCTGGGGTACGGATGCCTGCAATGCGGTGCACAATGCCGTGGTGCTGGAGGAGGTAGCCATGATGGCGTTCCATACACAGCTTTTGACCGGCAGTTGTGATGCCATGCCTCAGGTGCTGCTGGACAAGCATTTTCTGCGCAAGCATGGAGCAAACGCTTATTATGGGCAGCAGAAAAAGTAAGCTGTTTGGCGTGAGTGCAGAGTACAGAGGCAGCTGCGGCGGGCATGAAGAAGAGAAAAAGCAAAGGAGGGGTTTTTGTGGGTATAAAGAAAATTGCGGCAAAGCTGGTGAACGGTGAAACAGCTCTGGGCATAGAGCTTGGCTCGACACGAATCAAGGCGGTTCTGGTGACAGATGAGATTGAGACTGTGGCAAGCGGCAGCTTTACCTGGGAAAACAGGCTGGAAAAGGATATCTGGACCTATGATTTGGCAGAGGCCTGGAAGGGAATCCAGAGCTGCTATGCCGATTTGGCGCAGAAGGTGGCAGAGCAGTATGGTGTAAAGCTGACGAAGCTGGGGGCTGTTGGTGTCAGCGCCATGATGCACGGCTATCTCGCCTTCAATGAAAGGAATGAGCTTTTGGTGCCCTTCCGCACCTGGCGCAACAATATCACCGGCGAGGCTGCTGATGAGCTGACAGAGGAGCTGGGATTCAACATTCCCCAGCGCTGGAGCATCGCCCATCTCTATCAGGCAATCCTGAATGAGGAGCCGCATGTACCTGAGATCAGCTTTCTGACCACTTTGGCAGGCTATGTGCACTGGCAGCTGTCCGGCACCAAGGTACTGGGCATTGGCGATGCTTCCGGCATGTTTCCTGTTGATGAGGAGCTGGCCTCCTATGATGAGGCGATGCTGGCGAAGTTTGCCCAGCTGGACAGGGTGCAGAAGCAGCCGTGGCGGCTGGAGGATATTCTGCCTCCTGTACTGCGGGCAGGTCAGTCAGGCGGTATGCTCAGCTCCGAGGGTGCAGGCTTGCTGGACCCTTCGGGAGCGCTGGAGCCAGGGGCACTGATGGCACCGCCGGAGGGTGATGCCGGTACCGGCATGGTTGCTACGAACAGTGTCAGGAAGCGTACAGGCAATATTTCCGTGGGCACCTCTGCTTTTTCCATGAATGTGCTGGAGGAGCCTCTCAAGGCTGTGCATCGCGATATTGATATTGTGACGACTCCTGACGGTGCACCAGTGGCAATGGTGCATGTAAACAACTGCTCCTCTGACATCAATGAGTGGGCAGGGCTGTTCGGCGAGTTTGCGGCTGCACTTGGCGTGGAGCTGCCGCCGGACAAGCTGTACAGTGTGCTCTTCAATCAGGTGAGCGACTGTGACAAGGATGCCGGGGGGCTGGTCAATTACAGCTTCCTGTCCGGTGAGAATATTACCAATACCAGTGTGGGACGGCCGTTGTTCGTGCG
This sequence comes from Anaerovibrio sp., assembly GCA_028691285.1. Taxonomy (GTDB): domain Bacteria; phylum Bacillota; class Negativicutes; order Selenomonadales; family Selenomonadaceae; genus Anaerovibrio. The sequence goes on from JAQUZO010000035.1 coordinate 4,720, forward strand.
TACGCCTCACAGCCGCATGAATTTGGGGAACTTCATGCTGGCACAGCTTTATTCGGCTTTTGCCGCTTTGAAAATCGGCATGGATGTGCTTATCAATGAGGAAAAGGTCAGTACGGATGTAATGCTGGCACAGGGCGGACTGTTCAGGACACCGGTGATTGTCCAGCAGGTTTTGGCTGACACGCTGGAAATACCGATTACCATTATGGACAGTGCCGGTGAAGGTGGTCCCTGGGGAATGGCGGTTTTGGCAGTGTACGCCAGATTCTGTCAGGACGGGACCGCACTGGCAGATTTCCTGGATGAAAGAGTTTTCAGGGAGGCTTCGGCTGTTACGCTGGAACCTCAGCCGCACGCCGTTGAGGGGTGCAGGAAATTCATTGAGCGTTTCCGCAGCGGCCTGAGCATTGAAGATGCCGCCGGCAGGGCAATCCAGGATTATGTATAAGCCCGGGCAGCCGTAAAATGATTTTGAACGAGAGTGGAATAAAAGAGGAGAGAAGAACCATGTTGAAGGTTAAGGATTATGAATTTTGGTTTGTAGCAGGCAGCCAGCACCTTTATGGGGAAGAGGCACTGCAGAGCGTGGAAAAGAATACCAGGGAGATCGTCCAGTATCTGAACGATACCGGCAGCCTGCCGTACAGGATTGTCTTTAAGGGTGTCATGACCACGGCAGATGGCATTACCCAGTTCATGAAGGAAGTCAACTACAATGACCAGGTAGCCGGTGTAATGGTGTGGGCGCATACCTTCTCTCCTGCCAAGAACTGGATTCGGGGGACCAGGCTGCTGCAGAAGCCTCTGCTGCACCTGGCAACCCAGTATCTCAACGAAATTCCTTATGCGACTATTGACTTTGATTATATGAACCTTCACCAAAGTGCTCATGGAGACAGGGAGTATGGCTATATCAATGCCCGCCTGGGTCTGAACAACAAGATTGTCTACGGGCACTGGCAGGATGCTGAAACCGTAGCAGAGATCGCCTCCTGGGAGGATGTGGCAGCAGCTTACAATGAGAGCTTCCATATCAAGGTCTGCCGCTTTGGTGATACCATGCGCGATGTGGCATGTACAGAGGGCGACAAGGTTGAGGCGCAGATTCAGCTTGGCTGGACAGTTGACTACTATCCGGAGGGTGATTTGGTGCAGGTGGTGGATGCCGTCACCGAGGAAGAGATCGAAGCCGAATACAGGAAGCTGGCAGAGCTGTACACCATGGCAGTGGGTGACAATCAGAAGGAGCATTTTGAGCACAGTGTCCGCTATCAGCTCCGTGAATATATCGGCATCAAGCGTTTCCTGGACCGGGGCGGCTATAATGCCTTCTGCTCCAATTTCCAGGCATTGTATGGGCTGGAGGAGCTGCCGGGACTGGCTTCCCAGCTTCTGATGCGGGACGGCTACGGCTTTGGCGCTGAGGGCGACTGGAAGATTGCCGCGCTGACCAGATTGCTGAAGGTTCTTTCCCACAATGACCGCACGGCCTTCATGGAGGATTATACCCTTGACCTGCGCAAGGGGCATGAGGCGATTTTGGGTGCCCATATGCTGGAGGTCGATCCGACCATTGCCAGTGACAAGCCGCGCATTGAGGTACATCCGCTGGGCATCGGTGACAAGGATGACCCTGCCCGTCTGGTATTTACCGGAGCTGAGGGAGAGGCTGTGGATGTGACGGTAGCGGATTTCCGTGACGGCATGCGCATGATCTATTATCCTGTTGACTGCCGCAAGCCGGAGGCAGATACGCCGTATCTGCCTGTCGCCAAGCAGCTTTGGACGCCTAAATGCGGCTTGAAGGAAGGCTCTGCCCGCTGGATCAAGGCCGGCGGCGAGCATCACACTGTCCTCAGCTTTGCTGTGACGGGCAGCCAGCTGCGGGACCTGGCAGCAATGCTGGGCATTGAGCTGGTGGAGATTCTCTGATTGAGCTGTTAGATTCTTTTATCTGAAGTTCTATATATACCCCTCTTTTGAAAGCACTCCAGGGTCGTCCCCCCGGAGTGCTTTTCGTATGCCCGTACAGTTTTCTGCATAAGAAAAGAGCGGCAGTCCTGCTGCCGCTCCCTTGTGTTCATATCATATCTGCTGTGGCAGATATATTTTCCTTGATGCGGATTTCATTGGTCAGGAGGTTCAGCTCTTTTTCCGGCTCCTTGCCGTTGACCAGGTAATCGAAGATGATCTGCATGGCAATCTGTCCCTGCCGGCGGGGATGCTGATAAATGGTCGCCTGAATCAGCCCTCTTTCCATCATCTCAATGGTGGTAGGCAGGGTATCAAAGGCGATCACGCTGATGTCCTTTTCCCTGCCGCAGGTGATGACAGCCCGGCAGGCACCGTAGATACCGCCGGAGGAGGCGGCAAAAAGTGCATTGATTTCCGGATGCTGACGCAGCATGGCAAGATTTTTTTCATAGGAAAGGATCTCATCATCCTGATCCTCCGTAACAGCCAGGATTTTTGCCTGGGCATTATCGGCAATCGACTGCCTGAAGCCTGCCAGGCGCTGGGCATGGCCCAAAATCTGCAGAGAACCCAGGGTGATGCCTATGTTCAGCTCGTGGCGGTTCAGCATCTGCAGCAGGGCACCCGCGGTCAGTCCGCCGTTGAAGTAGTCTGTACCTACATAGCAGGCCCGGGTGGAATTTTCAATATCATTGTTGAGGGTCAGTACAAAAACACCGGCATCCGTAAGGCGCTTGATTTCTATGCCGATGCGTTCATGGTTGATGGGCATGAGAATGACGGCAGTTACCCGCTCATTCAGCTCCGCCAGCTGCCTGCACTGTACCTCGACATCGTAGCTCTGGGTAATATGCCATTCTACCTGCAGTCCATAGAGATAATAGGAGGCTTCGGCTTTTTTCATAGCCTCCAGCACAGCATCAAAGAAGCCGATGCCGAGAGAAGGCATGATGACGGCTACTGTAGGCTTGAGCTTCCTGGCTGCCAGCGCCTTGCCTGCAGGATTGGGGCTGTAGTTCATTTCCTTGGCTACCTTGAGAATGAGCTGCTTTTTTTCTGATTTGACATTGCCGCGATTGTTGAGGACACGGTCAACAGTTCCTCTTGATACACCGCATAAATCAGCTATTTCTTTGATTGTTATCAATAAATCACCGCCTAGAGAATAATATTGCCGCACGAATATAAAGGGCTGAGGGACAGCATATTAAAAAAATACAGATACAAATCCCTTCTATTATATTATACACAAAAACTGTGCTCGAATACAGTTTTTGCAGAAAAAAATAAAAGATTTATTATTTTCCCCTTGTCATGATTTAACGATTTAAAGTATAATAGAAAAAGTAGTTTGAATTGACATTTAAAGGGAGAGTGCAAGCGTGATGAAAAAAATTTTTGCTTTATGTATGATGCTGGTCCTGGCAGTAACTGCTTTGGCTGGCTGCGGCAGTGATACCGGCAAAAAAGAGGCAGGCAAGAAGATTGTCGTAGGGCTGGATGACAATTTCCCGCCGATGGGCTTCAAGAATGAACAGAATGAGATTGTTGGCTTTGATATTGATTTGGCGAAGGAGGCGGCCAAGCGTCTGGGCCGTGAGGTAGAATTCAAGGCTATTGACTGGAACTCCAAGGAAGCCGAGCTGAAAAGCGGCCGTGTGGATATCCTGTGGAATGGCCTGGATATTACCGAAAAGCGCAAGGAGAATATGCTGTTCAGCGATCCTTATATGGACAACCGCCAGATTGTATTTATTGCCAAGGGCAAGCAGATTGCCATTGCCAGCGAGGCAGATCTGGCAGGCAAGACCATCGGTACTCAGAGCGGCGGCACTACGGAGGAGTATTTCGAGAATAATGCTGCTCTGAAGGGCTCCATGAAGGAAGTAAAGTATTATCCTGACTATATCAATGCTTTTATGGACCTTGAGAATGGCCGTCTGGATGCTGTCGTAGGCGATGAGATCATCGGCCGCTATTATATCAGCAAGCATCCTGAGGAGATCGGCGCAGTGGAAACCGTTATCGGCGATGTAAGCCAGTTTGGCTTTGCTTTCCGCAAGGAGGACCAGACCCTGCGTGATGAGGTGCAGAAGGTATTCAACGAAATGAAGGCTGACGGCACAGTGGGCAAGATTTCTGAGAAGTGGTTCGCCAAGGATATCACCAAATAACAATCAGCAGCTGAATTGCAGCAGACAGAAAAGACTCCTTAATTTTATTGAGGGGTCTTTTATTTTTGCCATTTTTGAAGTAAAATATACATATCTGTGCTTTTTTATTTGAAAGGAAGTTTTTTAGCTTATGGATAATCTGCTGCATACTATTATGCTGATGCTGGAAGGAACTCAGATTACGCTGGAAATTTTTTGCATAACGCTGGTGTTGTCTTTGCCTATCGGACTTTTGGCTGCGTTGGGAAGAATTTCCGATGTGAAGCCCCTGAGCCTCCTGATGGAATTTTATGTGTGGGTAATGCGCGGCACGCCTTTGATGCTGCAGCTTTTGTTTGTTTATTTTGCCCTGCCGATGGTGGGTATCATGCTGTCGGACCTGGCAGCGGCGCTTTTGGCGTTTACGCTGAATTATGCCGCCTATTTTGCCGAGATTTTCCGGGCAGGCATCCAGTCTATCGGCAGAGGACAGTATGAGGCTGCCAAAACACTTGGCATGACCTATCCTCAGACCATGCGGCGGATAATCATTCCCCAGATGCTGCGTCATGTCCTGCCGCCGATCAGCAACGAGACCATCAATCTGGTCAAGGATACATCCCTGATTTACATTCTTGCGATGAATGATCTGCTGCGGGTTGCCCGCACCATTGTACAGCGGGAGTTTGATATGACGCCATTTGTGGTGGCAGGCGTATTTTATCTGATTATGACCTTTGTTCTGACCTGGGCATTTAAGAGGCTGGAGGCGCATTATGCAAAATATGACCAATGATAATATCATGCTGAAAATGCAGAATATACATAAGAGCTTTGGCAGCCTTGAGGTACTGAAGGGCATTGACCTCTCTGTTGCCAAGGGGGATGTGCTGGCGATTATCGGACCATCAGGCTCCGGCAAAAGTACGATGCTCAGATGCATCAACCGTCTGGAGGAAATAGACTCTGGCTCCATTGAAATCAAGGGCAGGATGCTGGTGAGAGAGACGGCGGACGGGGAAGCTGAATATGTGGACGAGGCGGAGTCACGGGATGTCCTGTCCTGTACGGGCATGGTGTTCCAGCAGTTCAACCTGTTTCCTCACATGACCGTACTTCAAAATCTCCTGGAGGCTCCAGTGCAGGTGAAGAAGCGCTCTGCAGCAGAGGTTCGTCCGGAGGCGGAGGAGCTGCTGCGCAAGGTAGGGCTGTTTGACAAAAGGGACTGTTACCCTGGCAGGCTTTCCGGCGGACAGCAGCAGCGTGTTGCCATAGCCAGGGCTTTGGCCATGAATCCGGATATTATGCTCTTTGATGAGCCTACTTCGGCGCTGGATCCTGAGCTGACGGGAGAGGTACTGAAAACCATGCGTGAGCTGGCAGCGGAGCACATGACCATGGTGGTGGTCACCCATGAAATGGCTTTTGCCCGTGAGGCAGCCAGCCATGTGATGTTCATGGCCGACGGTGTAATTGTGGAGCAGGGCAGCCCAGGGGAATTTTTTGCCAGTCCCAAGCAGGAGAGGACGATCGCATTCTTGCAGAATATGCTGTAGAAATATGGAGGAAGGAACATGCAATATTGCGGAAAAAGGACATTCAGTCTTTTGTGGCAGATACTGCTGTTGATGGCAGGCGGTATGCTGCTGTTTGGCACTGCTTATGCAGAGGCTGCCGATTTTGGCGAGCGAATTGGTTCAATGGCAGAAATCAAGGCAGTACGGATCAGCAATACCTCGGACAAGACCCGCATCGTCATCGACAGCAGCCGGGAAGCGGCCTACAAGGTCAGTGTGCTGTCCAATCCCCAGAGAATTGTGGTGGACATCAAGAACGCCTGGGTCAATTCCTCAGTAAAGAAGTCTATGGCGGTTGGCAGCAGCTTTGCTCAAAATGTGCGGATAGCCCAGCACGATGCCAATACCGTGCGGGTGGTGGTGGAGAGCTCTCTGGGAAAAAACAATTATAAGATTTTTCCTCTCAAGGGAGGTTCAGCTGCCTATCGAATCGTGATGGATTTTGGTGATTTGGGCAATGCCAGCAAGGGCTCAGGGATAGATTTCAATGCTCAGCCGAAGTCTGATGAAGCTGCGGCTGATGCTGCAGGCCAGACTGAGACTGCAAAGCAGGATGATGTAAAAATCAGTGAGCCTGTGTTTACACCGGGTCTGAAGGGAAAGATCATCGCTCTGGATGCAGGGCATGGCGGCAGTGATGTAGGGGCTATCGGGCCTACCGGCGTTACGGAAAAGGGTGTTTCCCTGCGGGTAGCGCAGGAGCTGCAGAAAAGGCTTCTGGCTGAGGGCGCGGTGGTGCTGATGACCCGCACGAAGGACACAGAGGTATCACCGAAAAAGGCCAACGCCTCCGATGTGGAGGAGCTGCAGGCAAGATGCGATGTGGGCAATAACGGCAAGGCGGATATATTCCTTTCCATTCACATGGATTCCTTTACCAACAGTACGCCCAGCGGTACGACAGGCTATTATTATGCCAAGGGCAGCCGGGCGGGGCAGCGCCTGGCGCAGTATGTATCCGAGGGAATCGTAGCTTCGTTGGGAACCGGCAACCGCGGCACCAAGAGCTGCAATTTCTATGTGGTGAAGCATACTGCCATGCCGGCGGCTCTTTTGGAGATGGCGTTCATTTCCAATGACAAGGAAGAAAAGCTGATGAATTCCGAGGCAGGCATCAAGAAGGCAGCCGAGGGGATACTGAATGGCTTGAAGAAGTTTTTTGGCTGATTGTAGAATAATTTATTTGGAGTGGATTTGCTGTGGCTGAAATGAAAGATATGAGTATGGAAGGCGAAAAGGAATTTACCTTTTCTGAGGCTGAATATAATGAAATGATGGAGCAGTATCAGGCTGAACGTATGAAAAACCTGCGCCGCCGCAGGCTGCCGGAGCAGCGGACTCTCCATGAGGCACTGAATGCCATGACCAAGCCGGAGCTGGAGGATATTCAGTACAACCTGAATCTGCCGATGGCCGGCAGTCTCAACAGGGTCAAAAAAGCGGAAATGGTGGAGAGCCTTGAGGGGGAAATCATAAAATTCGCCGGACGCTGGTTTGTTTCTGCTTTTCAGGAGCAGAAGGATTTATTCGATTATGCCTGTCAGCATGAAGGCCTGCTCACCGGATTGCAGCAGGAGGATTACAGGCTGGATTATCTGCGGGGCATCGGCGTGCTTTTCTGCGGAATGCAGAAGGGAGAGCTGACTTGGTTCATGCCGGAGGAAATCCAGGCGGAATATAGGAAAATCAACAATGGTGCTTTTGCGGATGCCGTAAATCTCAATACAGAGGTCGTGCGGCTGTCAGCGGGGCTGGTTTTTTACTATGGGCTGATCGACTATGACCAGCTTTATCAGAAGGTCTGCGGTTATATTGACGCAGAGCTGGATTTTGCGGACTTCATGGGCATTATCTTTAACGGCGGCTGCTGGTATCCTCAAATCGTCGCCGGGAAGCACGACCTGCAGCATGAATCCCTGATGAATCTGGAGGCTTTGGAGGAGGCCCGCTGTCAGTATATCAAGCTGGCTTATGCGGAATTTCCTTATGACAGGGTGTATGATGCCGGAGAGGAGAGCTATATCGAATCTACGGAGGAATACCGTGCTCTGGCTCAGTACCTGATGCGGAAAAAGCAGCTGGATGTGCTGAAAGCGGCAGAGGCTGTGCGCAGCATCGGCATCATTATCCAAAATGGCTATGAGATGAAGGATATCATCGCATTTTTGGCAGAGCATCAGCTGAAAATGGACACTGAGGCAGAGAATCGGGAGCTGAATCAGCTGATTGGTGCCTATTATGCCAAAATGCCTTTATGGGTGCTGAAGGGACATACCACCTCGGAGGTGCCTCGGCAGACGGAGCCGACACAGGTGCGTGAAGGGCGCAAGGTTGGCAGGAATGAACCATGTCCATGCGGCAGCGGCAAAAAATATAAGAATTGCTGCCTGCAAAAGGAATATTGAGAAGATAACCGTTGTCTTGGAAAAGTCCTGTGTAAAACAGGGCTTTTTTTTGTCGAGATTCCGTATATTTTCCTGCTGCCGGGGACAGCAGGGCAAAAAGATAAAAAGTATTTTGTTTTTGGGCATGATTGATGTAAAATAAAATATATATAGCTATTTTTAGGATTTGGATTGAAGAGTGAGCTGCTATGGCACAATATACGACAAAGGCTCTCATCATCGGCATCAAAAACTGGGGTGAGGCGGACAAAATCATAACACTGCTGTCCCCGGAAAGAGGCCGCATCAAGGCAGCTGCCTTTGGCTGCCGCAGGCCGAAAAGCATTCTGGCAGGGTCCCTGCAGATGTTCAACCATGTGGAGGTGCAGATTCGTGAGGGCGAGAAGCTGGATACGGTGAAAAGCTGCTCCCTTCTGCAGGTCTACCGCATCATGAGCAGCGATTTTCAGGCGATGGCTTATGGGGCGTTTGTAGCGGAGACTGCCAGCAAGCTGGCAATCGAGAATTTTCCCCAGCAGGATATGTACAATCGCCTGCTGGATATTTTTGCCGCCTTTGGCGGACGCAATCCAAGAGTGGCGGCATTGGCAGCAGCCTATCAGCTTTTGGAATACTCCGGTATGCAGATGAATTATCAGTATTGCGGGGAGTGTAACTGCGAGCTGCAGGAGGATGGCTTTTTTTCCTTTGAAGCAGGGGGGGCACTGTGCGGCAGGTGTGCATCGGCATACCGCCAAAAGCTGGGAGAGCAGGAGGCTTTTCCCTATGGGAGCGAGGTGCGGGCTTTTATCCTGCAGCTTTTGCAGCTGGATTGGCACAGCAAGCCTGCTTTCTCAGTCAGCGGCAGGGTATTGGTTGCGGCGGAATCACTGCTTTTGCGGTATCTGCACCATATATTTGAAAAGCCGCTGAAATCGCTGGAATTCATCCGGCAAATTGGCTAGGGCGGATATGTGCGGGAGCAGATATGTTTTTGTAAGGGATTTATGATTTGCCTTTGCCGCACCAGTACCCATAAACCTCCGAAAAGACGCTTTCGCTCAGCATTGAACGCAGCGGACACTAAATTCACGCTGTACCTGTCGGTTTGCGTTCATTAAGTGCCGGCGTTCAATAATGCTGTTCTTGAGGTTATGGGATACCTGGTGCTGGACACTCGCCATACTCCGGACAGAGCATGGTACAGACTGCCGCTTTGTAAAAGCAGACTGCCACAGCCTATAGAAAACCCTGATAGCAACGCCGGTACTTAATGAGTCCGAGCCAGTATCCTGACAGGCTGATGTGGAAAGCAGGTTTTTATATCTGCTGTAAGTAAAGGAAAATATATCAGGATACGGCAAGCGACGGACGAATTTAGTAGCCGCTGCGTTGCTATAGGAGCGGGAGCGTGTTTTCGAAGGCTTGTCGGCTGTTTGCTGTATAAGGCATAGCTGAATATGAACATATACATCTTCGCAAACAATTCTGGACTGAATGGTTCAGCATAAATACATACAACATAGAAACGAGGGTTTATTATTGCAAAGGGCAACAGAGGAAATCATTGAATTTCAGGACAGACAGGAGGCCCAGGCTCTGCTGGGCG
>JAQUZO010000140.1 GCA_028691285.1 Anaerovibrio sp.
TTCCGCCCTGTCCTTCACCATATCCAGCAGTGCCCCCTTGGTATTGAGGATTTCCTGATTGACATAGGCTCCCACCCAATACTCATAGCCCTCTGCATCACAGCTCCAGGGGACATATGCCCCCCCCCAGAGCTACTCTGCTTTCCCTGACATTGCCTTCCTGGCAGGTATATTGATGAAAGAGCATGGGCGCATAATTCCCCAGGCTATGTGACATGGTAAGATTGTCCAGGGTCAGCTTCTCCTCTGCCTCGTCAATCACTATATCCATGCCAATTCCATATAAATGATGGCGATAGCCCAAAAATTTGTTTTTTTCCGGCAGATTGCCCAGCTTGTCATAACACTTGATCAGAAGCTGCCAGATAACCAGATTTACTTTTCTTTTTTTCCATGCCTTGAGGGCAAATTCCAGGGCAGCCTCATAATCATCATAATAAAAGGCAAAATACCCGGCAAAAATATCTATATGCTCTGAATCCGGATACAGACCTCTATAATCCTCCAAAAGCCGCAGAAAGCCATCATCAAAGGCATCCTGCTCCAGCCTTTGCTGCAGCTGCCTGAAAACTGCCAGTCCTGCCTCCTGCTCAGCCGGCCAGAAGGCGACATCCACCTTGCGTTCTTTCATAAAAATTCACAACCCTCTGCATTCAATTTTGTCAGCACTGCTTTAAGGCATAGAGCAGCGCAAAATCAAATACGGGCAGCTTGGCGGCGATCTCCACGGCTCGCTGCTTATCACCGGCAGACAGCAGGACATACGCCATGTTTTTCAGGGTAGCAGCATGGCAGACGTCCAGCTCCAGTGCCGCAGACAGCAGGGCAAGAGCTGCCTCATGGTCATCCTCCTGATAGCAGGCTCCGGCAAAGCTGTTCAGCAGGGTGATTTTTTCCTGTAGGGAAATTTCCCTGTCCGCGATTTCAGCAATGGCCGCCCTGGCGTCAAAGCCGGTATGTGCAGGCTGTGCAGCAAATGGCTGCTCAGCGGCAACCGGAGCAGCAGGCTGTTCTCCGACCACAGCGTCCTGCTCCGGCCTGTTTTTGGCCAGCAGCTTCTTCAGCTTCGTCAATACCGCCTGGGCATCAGAATCCTGCAGCTGCTCCGGCTGGCTGCTGACAGCGTCTTCTCCCGCGGCAGGCTTGCTCTCCAGATACCGGCTGACAGCCGGATACTGCTCCAGCAGCCTGTACTGCCTCAGCCTGACCGGTGCCAACACCTCATCCAGGAAATCCCTGTCTGTCTCGGACAGCTCTGCTTCAGACAAGACATGCTGACAAAGCTGCAGCCCATCCTCACAGCGTTCCTGGGCAAAGCAAAGCGCCGCCAGCAGGATCTTGGTTGATGGCCTATGATTGTCCCGATTCAGAGAGTTATTCACCCATCTGGCAGAGCGGTCATAATCGCCGGTGCGGAAATAGCACAGTGCCCCCCAGTACATGACCTCGGCATCCATTTTTTTATTGGCTGCCATTTTTGCCATGACATCCATCGCACCTACATAATCCTCTGATGCCATCCGTTCCTGCATGGTGCTCTTCAAATCTCCGAAATTCTTTTCCTGTCTGGCAGATTCCCTTTTGACACGGTTCTGTGCGATTTTATTTTTAAAGCTTGCCATCGATTTATCCTCCCATTGCATATCTGAAATCATCTATTGCTTTACAGGGCTGCTGTTGTCCGCAGTCTCTGCCTTATCTTCTCATGTATTTTCGGCCTGTCCCCTCTGCTCTGCCAAGAGCCGCTGCACCGCCCTGGCTTCCAGAGTATTGCCTGCAGGATTTTGCAGCACCGCCTGGTAGCGGCTGCCCAAAAGCACCGACAGATATCCCCGCAGCCTGTGCGCCTGCGCCTTAGTCTCCTGCAAAGAGCTGTCTTCCTGGGCAAACAGCCTGCACAGCAGGAAATTGCTGTCAAACTGCAGCCTGTCTCCTGCGGCCACCGCCGCTGCATCATACCGCCCCAGCAGCAGATAGGGCTTGGCATTTTCCAGCCCGGCTCCTGAGTGCCTGCGCGACCGATAATACGCAATCAGCTCTCCGCTGCCCTGGCCCTCCAGAGCAGACGCTACAAAGTCTCCATCCTGCTGTCTGTCGTAGATGGTGTTCAGCAGCTCAATGATCTCCGCCGCTTTGCTGCCCTCAAGGCAGCTATACAGTCCCGCCAGCAGCGCAGCACTGTATTTATAGACCTGCAGCCCGGCAAAAAACAAATCTGCAGCCTTCGCCCTGTCGCCCTTTTTCCGGGCAATATCTCCCAGTGCCTGATAGACATGTGGCAGCAGACGCAGAGTACTGTCAGTGGAAAGCTGGCCTCCGACCAATTTTTTTTCAAATTCCTGCCGCATCGCCAGCCCCTGCTCCAAGTATTTCTCAGCTGACAGATAGTCCTTCAGCTGCCACAGCACATAGCCCTTTTCCATCGGGAAGCAGCCCTCTTCAGGATGCTTTGCCATGGCTTCCTCCAAAAGGGCCAGCTGCTGCTCATAGCTGTAGCCTGCCCGCTGCATGGCGCTGAAGATCACCTCATAATAATGCCCCTCCATGCCCAGCAGAACTATATTGGCTTTCAGCCCCTGACGGGCATATTGTATGGCCTTTTCATACTCCCCCAGAGAATTATATACATCCATCAAATACGGTGCCAGCTTGTCCCTGGCCTTTTGGCTTGCCGCCTGGCTGAGCTGCACCTGCAAAATTTCCAGATCGCGCTGGGATTTTTCCCGCAAAATACTGACAGAATAGCCTGTATGATAGATTGTCCAGTCATTATTGATGACCATTTTCAGGCTGCTGCCGCTGTTCTGCAGCTGCTCGTGGACACTGCCTACATAGCGGATAGCTTTTTTCCGCCGGAAAATCCTGCTTTGGAGCAGCGTATCGATAATTTTATCATTTCTATCCCTGTCTATATTGATAAGCCTGCACAGAATCACCCCAATGGAAGTGTCCCTGTGATAGCGTTCCATATCTCTCCGCAGTCTGTTCAAGGTCGCCTCGGAAAAATATTCATCCGCATCCAAAAACAGGATCCAATCGCCCTCTGCCTGCTCCAAAGCATAATTCTTGGCAGCAGCAAAATCCTTCTGCCAGGCATATTCATATACCC
>JAQUZO010000141.1 GCA_028691285.1 Anaerovibrio sp.
GTAGCGAAGGCGGCAGGCTGGAGCACCCAGATTTTTGTGCCGGGAAAAATCGGTGAGCGGATTGCCGGGAGCTGGGGGCTGCCCACAGAAGCTATGGTGCAGACCAGCAATTTTATCGGTTTTATGCTGGAGGCAGCTGCGGACCGTGGGCTGGAAAGAATCCTGCTCTTTGGGCATATCGGCAAGCTCGCCAAGGTGGCGGCAGGAGTATTCCACACGCATAACCGGGTGGGAGATGGACGTCTTGAGGTGCTGGCTGCTTACAGCGGAGCGGCAGGGATGCCTGCTGAGGGCATCACAAGGATTTTGTCGGCGGTGACAACGGAGGAGGCTTTGCCGGTCATCGAATCCTACGGCCTGCAGTCGGTATATGAGACTATTGCAGCCAGGGCCAGCTATCGGGCAGAAAGGCTGCTTTTTAACCGGCTCAGGGTTGGCACTGTGCTTGTGACCCTGCAGGGAGAGCTTTTGGGCATGGATGATATGGCAGCGGAGATAGGCAGGGACTTGGGGTGGAAGGTAAAAATATGAAGCATAAGATAATCGTAGCAGGTATCGGCCCCGGCAATCCTGATTATATGGTGCCTGAGGCTCTCAGGGCTATCCGTTCTGCAAGGGTGCTGGTGGGAGGCAGGCGTGCACTGGCACAGTTTGCCGAGCCGGACAGGCAGGAGCTGATGCCTGTGGGGGGAGATATTCCCGCTGTGCTGTCCTTTGTGAAGGAAAGACTGCTGCATTTTGATGTAGTGGTCATGGTTTCCGGTGACCCGGGTTATTATTCTCTGCTGGATGCTTTGCGGCGGGAATTTCCGCCGGAGCTTTTGGAGGTAATACCGGGCATCAGCTCGGTGCAGCTGGCTTTTGCCAGGCTGGCACTTCCCTGGCATGAGGCGGATCTGCTGAGCTTTCATGGCAGAGTACCGTCGGCAGAACGGCTGAGATATGCCAAAGGCAGACTGCTGGGGCTTTTGACAGACGGCAGATACAATTCCCATACGGTGCCAAGGCTGCTGGTGGCAGAGGGCTGGCCGCAGGAAACAGAACTGGCTGTCTGCAGCCGTCTCTCCTATGAGAATGAGGCGATTATCCGGACGACTCTTGGAGAGGCAGACAGATTTCCGGTCTGCACCCATTGCATATTGGTGGTGAAAGCATGAAGAAAAAATACAGTTTGGGGATTCCTGATGCAGAATTTGTGCGGGGCAAGGTGCCGATGACCAAGCGGGAAATCCGCATTCTGACCATTGCCGGAGCCAATATCAGGAAAAACGATACAGTGCTGGATGTGGGAGCAGGGACAGGCTCTCTTTCCTGCGAGGCAGCCCTGCAGGCGGTCGACGGCAGGGTTTTTGCACTGGAAAGGAATCCGGAGGGCATAGAGCTGATCAGGCGCAATGCCGAAAAGCTGGGCATTGACAACATCAGCATCATTCAGGCGGAAGCACCGGATGGCATGGAAAAGCTGCCTGAGCTGGATGCGGTGCTTATTGGCGGCAGCGGACGCCGTCTGCCGGAAATTTTGGACAGGACAGACAGTCTGCTGAAAACTGAGGGCAGGATAATCCTGAACTGCGTGACCCTCCAGACCCTCAACCAATGCCTGGCGTATATGAAAGACCATGAGAAATATGCCTATGATATTGTGCAGGTACAGATAAACCGCTGGGAAAAGGTGGGGGGATATGATATGGCAAGGGCTGTCAATCCGATTTTTATTGTTTCCTGCACAAAATTAAAATAAATATATAGATAAAGATAGATGAATGTATGAGCAGTGGATGTATAAGGCAAGTTTCAATTTTAGGAGGTAAAAAATGAAGGTTTTTATTATTGGCGCAGGTCCCGGTGACCCGGAATTGATTACTGTCAAAGGACAGAAGCTGCTCTCGGAGGCTGATGTCATCATCTATGCAGGCTCCCTGGTCAATCCTGCTCTTTTGGCTTACGCTAAAAAGGGCTGTGAAATCCATAATTCTGCCAATATGACTCTGCCTCAGGTAATCGAGGTCATCAGGAGCAGCGTGGAGAAGGGCAGGATGGTAGTGCGCCTGCATACCGGCGATCCAAGCATTTATGGTGCTATTCAGGAGCAGATGGATGCCCTGGATGAGCTGAAGATTGAATATCAGGTAGTGCCGGGAGTCAGCTCCTTTTTGGCTACTGCGGCTGCCCTGAAGCAGGAATATACACTGCCGGGTATTTCTCAGACTGTCATTATCACCCGCAATGAAGGCAGGACACCGGTGCCGGAAAAAGAAAAGCTGCGTGCTTTGGCAGCCCACCAGGCTACCATGTGCATCTTCCTGAGCATCACCATGCTGGATGAGGTGGTGAAAGAGCTCATAGAAGGAGGCTATGCTCCGGAAACGCCAATTGCGATTGTACAGCGGGCTTCCTGGCCGGAGGAAAAAATCATCCGTGCTACCCTGGCTACGATTTGTGCAGAAATTGCTGGTAAGGGCATCGACCGTACCGCCATGATTGTGGTGAGCAAATGCTTGTCTGCGGATTATGAGCTTTCTCGTCTGTATGCCCCGGAGTTCAGCCACATGTTCCGGCAGGCAGACAAATAAGCTATGAGATATGCAGTCTTTGCGGCCACAAAAAACGGCTGCTGTCAGGCAGAATTGGTACAGAAGGCTCTGGAGAGACAGGGGGTAGGCTGCAAGCCGTCTTCGGCAGAGGTTTTTGTACATCACAAGGCATGGCGGAAGGCTTTGTCAGAAAAGGCAGGCTGGCAGTCCTATCACCGGCTGGCAGAAATCGTGCCTCAGGCCTTTCAGCGCTGCGACGCCATGATTTTTATTATGGCTGCAGGCATAGCAGTGCGGACGCTGGCTCCGCATCTGGCCAGCAAGCTATCAGATCCAGCTGTTTTGGTCATGGATGAGGAGGGCAGGCATATTATCAGCCTGCTGTCTGGGCATATAGGCGGTGCCAATCGGCTTACCGAATATCTGGCCGCTTCTCTGGGGGCTGATCCTGTGATTACGACGGCAACGGATGTCAACAGGCTGCTGGCGCCTGATGTATTGGCAGCAGAGCTGGCGGCAGTACCCTTTCCCAAGGAAAATCTGGTGATTTTCAACGGCGGGCTGCTGG
>JAQUZO010000142.1 GCA_028691285.1 Anaerovibrio sp.
AAAAAAATTTAAACAGAAAAGCAAGGCGGTAACCTGAATCAATAACCCAGGGTCGCCTTGCCCTATGAAAACCTATCTATTATAAAATATCAATATGCTCGCCGGCTAAAGCCTTGTTCATGCTGCGTACGGCACAAAACTTGCCGCACATGGAACAGGTGTCGTCATGCTCTGGAGAACGGTCTGCCCGAATTGCTTTGGCGGTTTCCGGGTCAAGAGCACATGCCCACTGCCCCTCCCAGTCCAGCTTCCTGCGCGCATCGCCCATTTTGTCGTCCAGCTCTCTGGCGCCGCGCACACCCTTGGCTATATCCGCCGCATGGGCTGCAATTTTGCTGGCGATGATTCCCTGCTTAACATCCTCCACATTCGGCAGTGCCAAATGCTCTGCCGGAGTTACATAGCACAGGAATGCCGCTCCGTTCATTGCTGCCATGGCACCGCCGATAGCAGCAGTAATGTGGTCATAGCCGGGAGCAATATCTGTCACCAACGGGCCCAGCACATAGAAAGGTGCTCCCTGGCAGATAGTCTCCTGTACCTTCATGTTGGCCGCTATCTGATCCATAGGCACATGTCCCGGCCCTTCTACCATCACCTGGACATCCTTTGCCCAGGCACGCTTGGTCAGCTCGCCCAGCCGTACCAGCTCCTCAATCTGGCATACATCCGTAGCATCGGCCAGACAGCCCGGACGACAGGCATCTCCAAGGGAAATGGTCACATCGTACTCCCGGCAGATATCCAAAATTTCATCATAATATTCATAGAAAGGATTTTCATTGCCGGTCATGCTCATCCAGGCAAAAACCAGAGAGCCGCCTCTGGAAACAATATTCATCTTTCGCTTGTGCTTTTTGATCTGTTCAATGGTTTTTCTGGTAATACCGCAGTGCAGCGTCACAAAATCCACACCGTCCTGAGCATGCAGGCGCACCACATCAATAAAATCCTTTGCCGTCAGACTGTCCAAATCTCTCTGATAATGGATAACGCTGTCATAAACCGGCACCGTCCCAATCATCGCAGGGCACTCCGCTGTCAGCTTCCGGCGGAAGGGCTGCGTATTGCCGTGGCTGGACAAATCCATAATAGCTTCTGCCCCCAAATTCACAGCAGACATCACCTTCTGCATTTCAACATCATAGTCCTTGCAGTCACGGGACACGCCAAGATTGACATTGATTTTTGTCCTGAGCATGGAGCCTACACCCTCCGGCTCCAGGCAGCGATGTTTTATATTAGCCGGTACAGCCACCTTGCCGCAGGCAACCAAAGGCAGCAGCTCCTCCGTACTCATGCGTTCCTTGACAGCTACCTTTTCAATTTCCGGCGTGACGATTCCCCTGCGGGCTGCTTCCATCTGAGTCTTATACTCTCTTGCCATGACATAACTTCCTTTCCAGCTGAAAAATACACAAAATAAAAACGGTATACCTGCGCCGGACTGCAAACCACAGGCATACCATGTCAATACACAACAAAATTTATGGCTCCCTACGGTGGCATTATCCACATCAGGTATTCGGTCTAGGCTCCAAGCCTACTCTCAGCCTGCCTGCGCAAGCTCCCGCTACTCCCTCATTGTATCATTATTCCATGATTAATTCAAATAAATTACAATTAAATATACATATCAGCCAAAACAGGAACTGCCGGGCACAGACTGCACTTTCAGAAAATCATGTATTCAGCAGATACGGCAAAAAAATCTCATTGAGCTGCTGAATCTGCTCAGTCCGAACATCCTCCCGCAGCTGCTCATAGACAGCCATAATGCGCCTGCAGTCCGCATCGCTCAGGCAGGTCAGATCCAGCATCTTGGCATTCTTCAAATCTCCCGGCTGAAATTTTTCCAGACCGCTGCCCAGCTCTCTGCGATTTTTGCGGATAATATGCTGAGCGATAGGCGTCAAAAAATAACAGAAAATAATATCCGTATATTTTCTGTATGGTTCCTTGATATAAACGGCGTGAAAGGTTGTCAGCGTGCCTGCTTCTGCCAGATTGCGGACAAACTTGATCCGTCCGCGGTAAGCAGAAGAAACCCATATCGGCGCGGCAGGCCGCTGCTCCATTGAGTACCAGGGCCTGCGGCAGGAAAGCAGATATTTTTGCGGCAGCTTTTTTGCCTGCCCGGCTGCAAGATATTTTTGCAGCGCGGCATCCGGCTGTCCCTTGACATCCAAAACATAAACCGTTTTGTCCTCCCGTGCCAGCGCCTCAAAATCCTGCTGCCTGAACACAGCCCTTTTCACATCTGCAGAACGGCAGATACACCGGCTGACAGCATCGTCAGCAAGCCCCAGCTTTTGGATTTTGCTGCGGGACAGACAGAAAAAGCTGTTGGCTCCCGTAGCAGCTCCCCGGGAAATTTTACAGAAGCTGTCAACCTGCGTCAAATGCAGATATTCCTCCTGCGCTTCCAGATGCAGATAGCTGCGCCATTTATCCGCCGCTTTGATTTCCCGATAGCTGACAGACAGCATCCGCGGACTGTCTTTCGTCAGCCTGAGTGACCGCAGCTCCTCCATGGACGACAGATTGAAAAACATGACTTCATCCTTTGGCGAGCTGTCCAGGAGTAATATACAGCAGGTAGTATCGGCATTGGCAAAAAGCTCCCCGTCATTCTGAAAATTGATGATAGCTCTTATCAGCCGTTCCCGAAGCAGCTTTTCCTTGATAGCCGTCCCATACTGCGAATTGAGGAATTCCGTGGGGATGATATATGCCAAACGCCCTTTTGGGGACAGCTGGCAGAGGCTTTTCAACAGAAACAAAGCGTAAAGATTCGTATATCCACTGTATCTCACGCCTGTTTTTTGATAAATCAGCTCTAAAAGCTCATCCCTGTTGCCGACTGCCTGAAAACGATTGTACGGCGGATTGCACACAATTGCATCATATTTGGTGTCCCAGTCCAGCTGCAGATAATCTCCGTTGGTAATCCCGGCAAAGGGAGGACTGCCAAAAAAAGAAAGAATTTTACCGTCCACCTCAAAGCCGCGCAGGCGGCAGCCTGGGAACAGGTCGTGTGCCGCCTGCAGAAAAACACCGTTTCCCACAGCTGGATC
>JAQUZO010000036.1:0-1990 GCA_028691285.1 Anaerovibrio sp.
AATCTGCCTGAGCCTGCAGGAATTCCTCCAGAGAACCTTCTCCCTCCGCCATGGAGTGCAGCTGATCCTCCCAAATCGCCGTAAAATCCGGATATGCCAGCTCCTCCGGCATGGCGTCAATCAGCAGATAGGCTGACTGCGCCGGCTGGAGATATTTCTTTTTCCCTGTTTCTGTCAGCAGCTTACGCTTATGAAGCAGCTCATCCAAAATAGTGGCGCGGGTTGCCTCCGTACCGATACCATAAACTGCCTTCAGCTGCTTTTTCGCTTCCGGATTCTGCACAAATTTATGGATATCCTTCATGGCCGCAATGAGCGTTGCCTGAGTGAATCTTACAGGCGGCTTGGTGACGCTTTGTCCCAGCTCGCCAGAAAGATAGCCTACCGGGTCATTTTTCTTCATGACAGGCAGCAAATTGCCGCCCTCCTCCGCATTGTCGCCGTTTTCGCCGCCCTCAGAGCCCTCACTGTTCTCCTCATTCCTTTTGCCGCTGGCATACAGCCCCCGCCAGCCCAAATCTATTTCTGTCCGCCCGCTGGCAGTGAACAGCTCCTCCTTGTAGGCAAGCTCCACCTTGGTCTGATAATAGCTGTGCACCGGATAAAACTGCGCCAGATATGCCTGGGCAATGAGAAAATAAATATTTTTCTCCACGGTGCCCAGCCTGCTCAAATCAGCCTTGACCCGCGTCGGGATGATGGCATGATGGGCAGAAATCTTTTTGTCGTTCCAGGCACGGCTCCGGATGCCGGTATCGGCACCTGCTGCCCATTCTGACAGTCTCGGCTCGCCGCACTGCCGCAGGTTCTGCACAATCTCACCGCTGTCCCCAAGCTGGTTGAGAGGCAGATACTCACAGTCAGAACGAGGATAGGTTGTCAGCTTCTGCTCATACAGCTTCTGTGCCGTATCCAAAACCTGCTGCGGTTCATAGCCAAACCGCCTGCCTGCCAGCACCTGCAGCGAAGACAGGGCAAAGGGCAGCCGCTGGGGCTCCTGTTTTTTGGTCTTGGCATAGCTGGTGATTTTTCCCTCAGTTGGCTGCTGCAAAAACTCCTGCAGCTTGGCAGCGGCAATCGCCTTGTCAATCAGGCGTCCTTCCGGGTCCAGCCCCGCCTGAACATCACCTGGCTTCCACTGAGCTGTGAACTCTCCTGCTTCATGACGGAAAAGTGCTTTGAGATTATAATAATCCACCGGCTTAAAGTTCTCGATTTCCCGCTCCCGCCGTACAACCAAAGCCAGGGTAGGAGTCTTGACCCTGCCCACCGGCAGCACCAGCTTGCGGTGCCCTGACCGCTGGGCAGCCAGGGTATAGGCGCGGGACAAATTCATGCCAATCAGCCAGTCAGCCCTGGCTCTCGCCAGTGCCGACTGGCGCAGATTGAAGAACTCGGCATTCTGACGCAGATTGCCGATGGCCGCCTTGATGCTCTTTTCGTCCAGCGCATTCAGCAAAATACGCTGCACCGGCCTGGTATTGCCAACATATTCCAGCACCTCATCCACCAGAAGCTGTCCCTCACGATCCGGGTCGCCTGCGTGCACAATTTCATCCGCCTGCTCAATCAGCTGCCTGACTACAGCAAACTGCCGGCTGCTGCTTTCAGAAACCAACAGCTGCCATTTTGCCGGGATGATCGGCAAATCCTCTGCCCGCCATATTTTATATTTTGCATCGTATTCCTGCGGCTCAGCCTGCCGCAGCACATGACCGAAAAGCCAGGTTACTGTACCGGCACCTGTTTCAATAAAACCGTTTCCCTTGCGCTGAGGCCCCGGCAAATTGGCTGCAATTTCCCGCCCCATGCTTGGTTTTTCCGCTATAAATAAACGCACTCTCTGCACCTCGAAATCTTTAAAAATCCTAATACTTTATTGTACCATGTTTGGCAACAGGTTCCAACACATTAAAAGCTCCCGTCAACAGACACAAAAGCTCCGTTTCCGGCAGACAATATGCTGTCTGTAGGAAACGGAGCTTTCAAT
>JAQUZO010000036.1:2090-13480 GCA_028691285.1 Anaerovibrio sp.
ACAAATTCCAGCTCTATCCCCAGGGTATTCTTAATCTCCACCGCCAGATTGAACATCAGCTTCGCCGTATAAATAAAGCCCTCTGTCCGCCGCTCGTTGGAAATCACCATCGTATGCAGACCGAAACGCTTGACGCCCTTTTCCTGTGCCATTTTATAAGCCTGGAAAAGCTGGTCATAGGTCAGTCCGTATTTTGCTTCGGTAGGCTTGCCGATAATGTCGTTGCCCTCAATCAGGTTGCCCGGATTGTAACGGAAGGAAAGGCAGGCAGGCAGCCCGGCATTTTTCTCCAGATATGCCAGATGGGAAATATCGTCCAGATTGATGATGGCTCCCAGTTCAATGGCCTTCTGAAACTCCTCCGCCGGAGTATCATTGGAGGTCAGCATAATCCGTTCCCCGGTCACACCAGCTGCCTCAGACAAAAGCAGCTCCGGCAGAGAGCTGCAGTCCGTGCCTGCTCCCTCCTCTGCCAGCACCTGAATCAGGCGTGGATTCGGGGCGGCTTTTACCGCAAAATGCTCCCTGAACTCGGGTGCCCAGCTGAACGCCTGCTGCAGCCTGCGCAGATTGCTGCGAATAGCCTTTTCATCATAAATATGGAAGGGAGTTGGATACTTGGCAATAACTTTTTCCAATTGCTCCCTGGAAAGGGGAAAAGTCTTTTCACTCATAATCATACCTCCGTTATACTCATTTAGTTATAGTATGCTGCTTTATAATGTATTTTTTGTTATATTTCTGCTGGCTCATATTATAGAATAAGAGAGAATTAATGTCAATTAGATTTATCCTAACTGACGATTTTTTTTGGTGTACCCTTTTTCTCAGACCTGTATGATAGTTATTTAAAAAAATATACGCTGTTTTTTTATTTTCTCTTGACAGATACTGTTTTTTGAGTTATCATATTCATTGTCACTGGCGCGTTGGTCAAGTGGTTAAGACTCCGCCCTCTCACGGCGGCTTCAAGGGTTCGAATCCCTTACGCGTCACCAAACGATATTTAGAGACTGGAACTGTGTTCCAGTCTTTTTGTTTTTGTAATTGACCGCAGGCAGGAACTTGGTGTAAGATTTAAGAAAATCGGCATTTTTATGGGAGGAACGCAAAATGACTGGAGCAGAACGGCGAAATAAAATATTGGCATTGCTGCAGGAAGCCTGCACACCTTTGTCCGGCGGCGCTTTGGGGACGGCTACCGGTGTCAGCCGTCAGATTGTAGTGCAGGATATTGCCCTGCTGCGCACAGAGGGATATCCTATTCTGGCTACTGCCCGCGGCTATCTTCTGGAGCAGCCCCGCCATGCTGCCCGCCTGCTGAAGCTGCGCCATTCCAACGAACAGACAGAGGACGAGCTGACTACTATTGTGGATTTAGGGGGCTGTATCTTTGATGTGGTGGTCAACCACCGTGTGTACGGAAAGATTTCCGCTCCGCTGAACATCAAGAACCGCCGCGATGTCCGGCATTTCATGCAGGACCTGCATTCCGGCAGGTCTACTCCCCTGCTGAATGTAACCTCCGGCTATCATTTTCACCATATCCATGCTGACACTGAGGAAATTTTGGACGAAATCGAAAATGCCCTCAGAAAAAAAGGCTATCTCAGCGAAATTCTCCCCTACGAAATGACAGCCATTTGATTCCGCTGCCAATACACGAAAGCAGGCTGAAAAGTCCTGCCCGCAAGCATCAGCATAAAACCTGATACCTGAGGGGCAGTTCATTTTCAGCCTGCTTTTTGTTTGCCTCAATCCGGACTTTGCATGACAGAAAACTCGCCCGGCTTTCTCAACCATACGCTTTTTTGACGGATAGCCGACAGCGCCTCCTCCAGCTGCTCTCTGTTTTTTGGCATTTCCACATCCAAAAAGAAAATGTACTCTCCCAGGCATGTCCTGGCAGGACGGGATTCTATACGGGTCAGATTGACATTACGGGACGCCAGCTCCATCAGGATTTCGCACAGGCGTCCTGCTGATTTGCCGTCAATCTGGCAGATAATCAGGGCTTTTTCCGCACCCCCCGCATCAGGCTCCAAAACAGCTTTTTGGTCACTGCTGACAAGCTGATAAAATCTGGTGGAGTTATTATCCTGATCCTCAATATTATCCGCCACCAGCCTGAGCCCATTCAGCTCACCTGCCCGCTGCGTACAGATAGCAGCCCAGCCGGCTGTCGGATCTGCGGCGGCTGCCAGCTTGGCTGCCATCGCCGTACTCGCCACTGCTTCCAGCTCAGCCAGGGGATAATTGCACCGAATAAATTCCCGGCACTGGGACAGCGGCTGCGAATGGGACAAAATCCTGCGCACCGGCACATCTGCCGGTGCTGCCTCCCTGACCATCAGATTGTTGTGCACACGCCAGACCAGTTCTCTGACCACGCACAAACGGCCGCTGCCTGCCAGGGTATCCAGAGTAATGTTGATCGACCCCTCAATGGAATTTTCCACCGGCACCAGACAGGACGCCAGCCCGCCCTGCTCTACGGAGTGAATTGCCTCATATATGTTGGCGCAGGGCACCAGCTCATAGGCCTCAGGCAAAAGCCCATTCAAATATATCGCCGCTGCCTCACTGTGTGTCCCCAAAGGCCCCAAAAATCCCATCTGCTTCATCCGGCTACGCTCTCCTATACACTGAAATATTTTGCTCATGACAGCACTCCGGTGAATACTGCTCCCTGTATTATATATGATGGGCCGCGATTCTTCAAGCAGGGCTCCCCCTGCTTCGGGCAGGATATGCCCGCCGCCGCATATTCTCAGATTCTGCCGCTGTCGATCAGGCCGATGACATATGCCGCCAGATGCTCGTTGCAGTCCACACCTACAATATCAGCAGCCGCCTTGGTCTCTGCATGAGCATTGCCGGACGCCACCCCTACATCAGCCATCTGCAGCATATAGGTATCATTGCCGTAATCCCCCTGAGCGATTATCCTCCGGCCGCAGTTTTCCGGCAGCTCCCGCAGGAACTGCAGCATGTGGCCTTTGGAGGCATCCTTGTTGACCAGTTCATAGCAGTCACTGGCGGCAAAGAAGGCGTTGAACATTTCATCCAGCTTCATCGCCTTCATTTTCTCCGCCGCCTCCTGCAGCTCCTCAGGCCCTCCTGCCAGCATAATTTTCAGCCATTTCTTGTCCTGGATAGCCGCCAAATCAGAAAATGTATAATCGTAGGTTATCCTCGGCACATACAGGCTGTTCAGGGACTCATCGCTGACCACATAAGCCGTTTCCGATGTAAAAACCTGCATAAAAAGCTCAGGGAATTTTTGTGCCAGACAGGCTGCCGCTCTGCGCACCTCCTGCCCGCCCAGAGAGATTTCCCTGATGGCTTCATGCCGCTTATAATCATACAGCATCGCACCATTAAAAAATACACAGGCCGTATTGATATCAATGCCCTGCAAAAATTTCACGGTATTCGCCGGGGTCCTGCCGGTAGCCACACAAAAATGCCCGCCTCCCTCTGTAAAGCGCTTCAAAGCTGCCTTGTTTTCCGGGGAAACCTGCCTTTCGCTGTTCAGCAGAGTACCGTCCAAATCAGAAATCAAAACATAATCCTCGTAATGTCCCATAAGCCTGTCTCCTTTTTAACTCTTTTGTTGTTTCAGTTCACGATTCAGCATAAACCGTTTTGGTGATTCATGCAAATATTTCTTAAAGGCCTGGCAAAATACCTTATACTCTCCAAAGCCTGTATGCTCAGCTACCTCATACGCCTTATAGCTGCCCTCCGCCAGAAGCATCACCGCCTTTTGCAGACGGTAGCGCGCCAGCAGTCCGCCAAAGGTATGCCCTGTCGCTTCCTTGAGCTTGCGGCTCAGGTAACTGGGGCTTACCTGAAGCTGCTCCGCTATATCCTCTATGCCAATATGCTCCTGATAATCTGCGGCGATTTTTTCCAGCACCCGGCGCACATGGACATTCAGCCCTTCATGCTGCAGTATCTCCAGCCAGTCCACCAGTCCCAGATCAAGCCACTCTGCCTGCCCGTCTTCTCCTGTACGATGCCGCCGCTCATGGGCAATCCTTGCCAGCACTTTGGCCAGCTCATCCTCAGACACAGGCTTCAGCAGATAATCTGCTGCCTGCAGCTTTACGGCCTGCCGGGCATACTCAAACTCCGCATAGCTGGTCAGAAAAACCAGCCTGATATCAACCTGTCCCTCCGCCAGCTCCCGGGCCATGGCCAGCCCGCTCATCCTTGGCATCCTGATATCTGTCAGCACCACATCCGGCTCCAGGGCGCGGATGACCTCCAACCCCGCCGCGCCGTCTGCCGCTTCTCCTATCACCTCAGCCCCCATAGACTGCCAATCCACAGTCTGGATCAATCCCATGCGGATAATATCCTCATCCTCAACTATCACGATTCTCAGCACTCTTTCTGTCTCCCTTCAGCAGCGGCAGCTTCAGCTCAACCATCGTACCGCCTCCCTCCGGACAGGTGATGGTCAGCCCGTAGGGCTCGCCATACATCAGCTTCAGGCGGCGGTGTACATTGTAGATGCCCGTATGGACACTGAAATTCTGCTCACCCTGTAAAATTCCCTGCATCAGCCGCAGCTGTTCCCGGGTAATCGGCACCCCTCCGTTGGACACTCTGATGAACAAGGCTCCTGCCTTTTCGTAGGCACCCAGCTTTATACTGATTGTGCCGTCCTCCGCCTCACCGTATTTAATGGCATTTTCCAAAATCGGCTGAAAAATCAGCTTGGGAATCCATACCTCCTCCATCGCAACCTGCATATCAAGCTCACAGCTCAGCCGTCTGCCAAAGCGGTACTGCATGATTTCCAGATATTCGGCAGTATACTTCCAGTCCTCTGCCAGAGGCACCTCCTGGATCAGGTTGTTGATGCCGTAACGCAGGATGGAGGATAACGCCACAATCATTTTCATCGCCGCCGCAGGATCCAGCTTTATCATGAATTTGATATTTTCCAGTGTGTTGAAAATAAAATGAGGATGGAACTGCGCCTCCAGCTGCCGCACCTCTGAAACAGCATTTGCCTTGGCTCTTGCCTCATTCTGCTCCATGAGCTGCTGCAGGCTGTTCACCATGTGATTGTAGGCCTCTGCCACAATGGCAAAGTCGCTGCCATCCAAAACCAGCTTGCTTTTCAGGTCACCCTGCCGCAGCGCACAAAAGGCATCAATCAAGTCATCCGCAGCCTTGGCCCGGTCCAGGCTCTCCTGGTGGACCCTGAACAACAGCACAGGTATCATCAGTGCCAATACCCCCAGGAGGATGAGTACCGCCAGCTTGTAGCGCTCCTCCAGCTCACTGACAGACATCACGCTGTATAAAACCAGATTTCCCCGGGACAGCTTCTGATGGGTGATATAAAAATCATCTTTATTGAAATGGCCGATTTCATGATTTTTGCCGTAAAAAGCCTTGGGCAGGGTCTGAAACTGCCTGTCCCGCAGCATGGGATTCGTTGCAACGGAAGCATAATCAAAATCATTCACCAGAGCAAAATCCATATACAGTGACTGCACTGCATTGGCAATATAATCGCCGCTGATGACAAAAAGCCAGTAGCCTTTGATTTCTCCCTCCCGCACAATAGCCCTGCCCACCAGCAGGTCGCTGTTCTGATTGGTCATGCGGGGACTGAATTCCAGCAGAGCAGCCGACGGGGCATTCTGCAGGCGTTTCCAGATGCCCCAGTGCATGGAGATTCCCTGCAGATACTCCGGCAGCGCGTGATAGTTGCTCAGCAAAATGTTGCCCTGAGTATCCAAAAGGTAGAACCTGGTGCTGTCATGGGAGATATTTACCTCATGGTACAGCCATTCATACAGCGCCCGCCGCTGCTCCCCATCGCCCACATCAAGGAAAGCATCATTCTGCGCCACAAACTCGATGCGCTCCGTATAATCCTCCAGCAGCTTGTCCAGCACCTCTGCCGCCAGCAGCCGCGTTTCCTCGCTCCGCTGCGCCACATCGTGCTGCCAGCCCCAAAAGCCCAGCAGCGTGCCCAGCAGCGCAATGACCGCCAGCGGTATCAGTGCATACTGGGTCAGGGTTTTTCTGATATCCTTCTGAAAGCTCCTCATGACTTCACCACCCTTATTTATCAATTATACTACAGGTTGCAGGGCTGATAAAAACCAAAAAATAAATAACTGCCGCGTGGATGACGGCAGTTATTTCAAATTAGGAAGAACCGGTTCTGCAGTATTTTATTTAGTGCCGGTAAAGATATCCTTGAACTTGTCCAACCATGCCTTCTTGCTCTGGCTTACCACAGACTCGTCATCCTGGATGATATTGATGGTGGATTTGTCCTGCAGGCCCTGAGGAGCAGCCACATCATCACGCACGGAGCGGCGGTGGAGCTTCTGGGTAATCAGAGTCTGAGCCTCCTTGCTGGTGATGAAGTCGATGAACTTCTTGGCATTTTCCATATGCTTGGCATTCTTGATGATATAGATGCCGTCCGGCTTGGAGATAACGCCTTCCTTCATGTAGACCAGCTTGACCGGAGCGCCGTCAGCCACATATTTGGCACCGCCTTCCTCAAAGGTCAGTCCCACAGCGTATTCGCCGTCAGCTACGCCTTTATAGACAGCCGAGGAGCCGGACAGGAGCTTGCCGTCCAGATTCTGGCACAGCTTCTGCACATAATCCCAGCCCTTGTCAGGGTCGCCCTTGCCCATAGCATACAGCATATTGACCAGATGCTCATAAGAGGAGGAAGACTTGGAAGGGTCGGCTGTAGCAATCTTGCCCTTCAGAGCAGGATTCAGCAAATCCTCATAGCCCTCAACCTTGATGTCCCCGATAAGGTTGGTATTGACCATGATGACACTTGGAATATCGGTAAAGCGGGTCAGGGAGCCTTCAGTGTTCTTGAAGGCCTCCTGGATATGATCCTCGTTCTTGGAGGTATAATTCTCAAAGAGATCTGCTTTCGGCTTCATGGTGTTCAGAGAGCCGCCCCAGAAAATATCTCCCAGCGGATTGGCCTTCTCAGACTCGACACGCTTCAAAAGCTCACCGGTACCGGCGGCAATAACCTCAACCTTGACGCCGCTGCTCTTTTCAAACTCCTCTACCAGAGGATTGATGAACGCGATTGGATGAGGGCAGTAAACCACCAGCGTATTGTCCCCTGACTCCGGTGCACCTGCCTTTTCCTCACCACCGCCGCAGCCCGTCAGAGCTGCTGTCATCACAACAGCGCCCAGAGCTGCTGCCACCCACTTCTTTAGTTTTGGAAAATTCATGAAAAACTCCTCCTTTTAATATATAAAATTTATCCACTGCAAATTGAATATCGGCCTAAAGGGTAACATCCTTGCGGCCGGACACCTTGAAGAAAATGACCATAGCAGCAATCGTCGTTACAGTAAGGATGGTGGACAGCGCCGCCGCTGTGCCGTAGCTGGCCCGGATAACCTCGGTATAGATAGCGACCGACATGGTCTTGGTTGCCCCCGTAAAGAGGATAACCGAGGAGCTCAGCTCATTGATGGCAGTAATCCAGGAAAGGATTGCCCCGCTCATCACGCCCGGCAGCATCATGACTGCGGTAATCCTGAAAAAGGTCTTGAGCGGTGACGCGCCCAGGCTGATGGAGGCTTCCTCCATGCTTGGACTGATCTGATACAGAATCGCTGAGCTGGAGCGCAGCGTATATGGCAGCCTGCGGATAACCAGTGAAATGATGATGATGAATGCCGTGCCCGAAAGCAGCATAGGCTCATCATTGAAGGCCAGCAGCAGGGTAATACCCAGAACAGAGCCCGGGATGATATACGGGAACATGGTCAGCGTATCGATGACCTCTGTCAGCCAGCTCTTGCGGCGGGTGGTAAGATACGCCACCGTCATGCCCAGGAAGATAATGAACACAATCGCACAGGTACTGAACAGATAGGTATTTTGAATCGCTGAGCCAAGGCTGCTGAAAATCGTCCGGTAGCTGTCCAGGGAATAGCCGTCCACAAAGATGGCACCGTTGGTTTTCATGAAGGAAGTATAAATTACCATCAGCTGCGGCACCAGGGACAGGGCCACCAGCAGGTAAATACCGGCGTGCATCAGCACATTCCGGATGCCGTGCAGCTCACCCATCTGAATCGGCCGCAGGGAACTCATGGTAAAGGATTTGCGGTTGACGATATACTTTTGCAGCAGGAAGATAGCCGAGGTGATAAATACCATGATTGCCGCCATTGCCGCTGCGAAATTCGCCTGATCCCCCACCTCATTGATAAATTCTGAGTAAATCATGACCGGCATGACATTGAAGCCCTCACCGATGAGCATCGGCGTACCAAAATCCGCCATGGCATTCATGAACACCATCAGGGCACCCGCCAAAATCGTCGGCGTAATCAGGGGCACAATCACGGTGAACACCTTGCGGATACCGCTGCAGCCCAGGCTTTCTGCCGCCTCAATCAGGGCAGCATCAATGCTCTTCAGGGCACCTGATACATAGAGATAAATAAAAGGATACAGCTTGAGGGTCAGCACCAGCAAAATACCGGAAAAGCCGTAGATGGACGGTGCCTCGATGCCGAAGCTGCTCTGCAGCCACTGAGTCAGCACACCGCTGCGGCCGCCGATGAGAATCCAGGAATACGCACCGATAAAAGGCGGCGACAGCAGGGAGATAATAATGCATATCTCTACGATGTTCCTGCCCCTGACCCTGTACATGGACATGAAATATGCCAGAATCGTACCGATGATGATGGCCAGCACCGTCACGCAGGTGGTGACGGAGAAGCTGTTTATCATGGACTGATAATAATACCTTCGGTCAAAAAAATGGGTGAAATGCCCCATGGTAAAGGCGCCTGTCTCCGGGTCCTGGAAGGCTGTAACAAACAGTGAAAACAGTGGATAAATCAGGAAAAGCCCAAAGACCACAATGGCCAGCAGGGTTACCCCCGTCCAAAAATCCCAGCGTATCAGCTTTTTATTCATGAAGCACCACACCCCTCAAAAGATTGCGCTCGCCATCGGCAGTAAAGATATTCACCTTGGCTGCATTTGGTCTCAGCGTTACCTCCTCATCAATATCCAGCAGCTTTTCTGCATGGCCCAGATCCTGAGAAAATTCAATGGATGGCTGATCCGGAATCAGCATCTCCTCCGGGAACTCCAGGAAATAGGTATTGTATTTGCCAAGAAAAACCTTGTTTTTGATTTTGCATTTCAGTCCCTGAGCCTGGATGGAAAATTCCTCCGGCCGCACGGAAACAATGACCTCCATGCCGTCTGCCGCCTCATCGGACAGATTTTCCATCGGCATGCTGTAGCCGTCCCTGAACACTACGGCCTTCCCCTGGCCGTCTGCCCTGACCGTGGCGTGAAACAGATTGGAATGTCCGATAAAGGTGGATACGAATACATTATAGGGACGGGTATAAATCGTATGAGGTGCTGCCGTCTGCTGAATGACACCCTTCTTCATGACCGCAATGCGGTCTGAAATAGACAGTGCCTCCTCCTGGTCATGGGTTACATAGACGGTAGTGATGCCTACCTGCTTCTGTACCTCCCGAATCGCAGAACGCATCTCTACGCGCAGCTTGGCATCAAGATTGGACAAAGGCTCATCCATCAGCAGTACACTGGGATGGATGACAATGGCGCGGGCCAGTGCCACACGCTGCTGCTGCCCGCCCGAGAGCCGCTCCGGCAGTCTGTCCTGATACTCCGTAATCTGCACCACATCCAAAATTTCATCTACCTTGCGCTTCATTTCCTCTTTTGAGAGCTTGCGCAGCTTCAGGCCATATTCGACATTTTCCCGCACCGTCAAATGCGGAAAAATCGCATAGCTCTGAAAAACCATGCCGATATTGCGCTCATGGGCGGGAATATCATTGATAACCTTGTCATTGAAGGCAATCGTGCCGCCCTCGATGCTGTTGAAGCCAGCAATCATGCGCAGCAGGGTTGTTTTGCCGCAGCCGGAAGGCCCCAGCAGAGTAAAAAATTCACCATTTTTTATATGCTCATCCAGCCCTGGAATAATTGTTAGGTTGCCGTATTTCTTTACAGCCTTATTGACATTGATTTCAACGCTCATTTTCATCGCTCCTGTCTAATGGATTGTATATTTATAGTATAGACAGCAACCTGCTCTAAAACAATCCGCAATACTGTTAAAAAATACCAAAATCTGAACCATGCAATAAAACTGAATCGTTTTCCAGATAATTAGTGGGATTATTCCTTATATTCCCTGTGCCGATGCAATATGGCCAGCAGGCTGCTGGTCAATGCCGTTAAGCTAAGAGCTGGAGCAGGTCTCCCGAACACGAACATATCACATCCAACACTCGGAAGGTTATTTTTCAAATCCAGGGAATATGAGCATGACAATAAGGGCAGCCTTGCGCTATTTTCAAAATCATATAAACATTCTCTTTTCCGCTTTATCTGCGCCACGCGAAAGACAGACAGCACAACGGACCGACCCGACCTTCATGTTCCGTTTA
Organism: Anaerovibrio sp.; assembly: GCA_028691285.1. Lineage (GTDB taxonomy): Bacteria > Bacillota > Negativicutes > Selenomonadales > Selenomonadaceae > Anaerovibrio. The sequence goes on from JAQUZO010000036.1 coordinate 12,578, forward strand.
TCATGCCGCCCTTCTCCGACAGGAGCAGTGTACCCCCAAAGCTCGTTATACAGCTCCTGCGGCAAGCGGCGGCAGCACAGACGAAAATGCCTGCGTGTAATCATACAAGCATCTTGAAGTCTGCAGCATACAGATACAATAGACACAGCCGCTGTCAAAAAAAGGACAGCGGCTGTTTTTATCATTTTAAGCGATAATTTTTATAGGCAATTTCTGACGGGCGATGGTCTACTTCATCGCCTTGATCTTGGCCGCTATGGCCTGAGAGAGCTTTTGATGACCAGCTGGGCTCAAATGGATGCCATCCAGACCGTCTGCCTGTGGAATCACAGTGGACGCATCCAGGAAGTCTACGCCGTATTTTTGGGCAACCTTCTGATAGGCTGCGCCTAACTGAGCAGAAAGATCATACCCGCCGGCAAAGGTTGTATTCATATCCTGAGACTGGCCGGGATGTACAGGAACAGGAGCAACCACTAATACCTTCGGCGCTTTGTATTTTGTCCAGTCCTGATTTTCGACCGTGCTGCGAGTGATGTCCAGTACCAAACGATCAAGCGAAGCCGTGACTTTGCCAAGGTCCTGATGGAGATGCGGCTTCACATCGTTGGTGCCAAGCATCACGACAACGATGTCCAGAGGGGCCTGGCTCTTCAAAATTGGCAGCAGACTAGGTTCTCCGTTGAGGTTCAGACTGCTGCTGATCTGCGGATCAAGGGAATTTTCATAATCATCGACACCTGCGGTGCGGCCATTCAAGCCTTCCTCGATGATCTGATAATGGCTGCCAAGTTCCTTTTGCAGCTGTCCAGTCCAGCGTACATCAGCAGGATAACGAGTTGTGCTGCCGCTTTTTACGGGCATCCATCCCCAGGTGTTGGAATCTCCATAGCACATGACGCG
>JAQUZO010000143.1 GCA_028691285.1 Anaerovibrio sp.
TGTATTGGAATTGCTTATGTTATGGCCGACTGTATTCAGTCCCAGCCTGTTTGTATAGATACCGTTTACCATCGTATTAAGTCCGGAAAAGGTACTCTGCATATCATTCACCTGCCCATTTCATTTTGTGGTGAGGCATCACACATTTGCCTCAAACATCTTGTTGCCCTGCACCGAATCCTGCCTGCCCGCATCCGGCTGCCCGTAGGTCACGCCTGCGGCAGTTCCGGTCAGTACATTGATGTTGTAATCTATATAAGTCATATTGTTGCTCAGGTATGCCATATTGCTGCCGGAAGCCTCCTTGAGCCTGTCCAGCACCGCAGCCTGCTTTGCCAAAAGCTGCTCCGCCATGCTTTTTTCCAGTCCCGGCGGCTGCTTTGCCAGCCACTGTGCCGCATCCCCCGAATGATGCCGGCGCAGGAACTCCTGCCGCTGCTTTTCCAGCCTGTTCAAATCAATGACGACGATTTCTATGTCCTTGGTCAGTCCCCCGACCGCTGCCGGCTCGGTATGGACCAGCGCAGACCGCTGCTGCTGCAAAAGCTCCAGCAGCCGCAGGCACAATACCAGCTGCTGACGGATAAACTGTATCAATTCCTGCACTTTATGCCTCCAAATCAAAATTCTTTCTGTGAGACACCTGCTCGTTGCCCTGCCTGCCATAGGCCGGCTCTACTACGGAGCCGCCCAGCTGATTCAGCTTGTAGTTCACAGCCTCCAAAGCGCTGGCTATCAGGATTTCGTTATTGGCAGACGCCTCCTGTACCTCCTGCACCAGCCTGCTGAGCGTCTTGTGCAGCCTGTACAAAAGCTCTCTCTGGGCCGCCTCCGGGCACTGCCCCCAAACATCATTCATCCGTGTGTCAGGCTGTATCCTGACCCCGCCGTCAGACAGCTTCACAATAGCCTCCTGACGCTGTTTTTCCAGCTGATTGACGCTTCTGATGATACCTTCCTCCAGGCGGACGATTTCCTCCAGCTCCTTCAGCTTCACCAGCACCAAAACGCCATGCTTTTCTTCATTCAGCTTCTGCAGCTTCTGATACTGATCGATCAGAGCCGCCAGTATCTTTGCCAAATTCTGCCACATAATCATGCCTCCCCGTCAATCAGGTACAGACAAATCAATAGCGGCTCTGCAGAATCTTATCTGCCAGGTCGCTGCTGCTTACCTGATAAGCACCCGACGCCAACAGATTTTCATACTCTGTCACCTTGTCCATGCGTACCTCTGAGCCTGCCTTCAACTTTTTCAGCAGCTCATTGAACTGCTGTCCCTCTGTGGAAATCTGAATATTATCATTAACGGCTCCGCCCTGCTCATAGGCCCTGGCAGTCTTGCCGACACGGCCCGCATTGCTGTACACACCGGAAACGCCCTGGATACTGCTGTTTATTATCACGATTGTTCACCATCCTCATATTTACAAAACCAGCTTTTCCTTTCCTGGAAAAAATATCGAAAAAAATAGCAGGATTCTTAAATCCTGCCAGCCTTTGTCTAAAATTATTTATCTCGATAGGAATTATACATGGTACGGCTCCTGTCAACCTTCTGCACCTTCCTGGCCGCCTTCAGCCTGTCAGCCTGATTGATGATATCGCTGCTGCATTTGCTGCACAGCTTGCCGGTGGTGATAGGCGTACCGCAGCCCTGGCATGGATAATTGATTTCCAGTCCGCTGGCGATGAACCTTCCCGCCTTCAGCATGCGGAGCACAACCCTTTCCTTGACGCCTGTCCCATCTACGATTTCCTGGACACTGCATTTATCGTGATCCCGGACATAGGAATAAACCACCTGCTCATCGTCCTGCTCCTTGCGGTAGCAGTCCTGACACATTCCCTGTCCTATCTCCATATACAATCTGCCGCAGCCTGAGCAATTCTTCAGCTTATTCATAGCACCATCTCCTAAAATCAAAAATCCCTCTTTACATTATACGGGATTTCATCTGTTCCTTCAAGCCTTTTATTTTCGTCCGGATGCCACCGCCAGCCCGGTGATATGCTTTGCCCCGGCCCTCCGCAGCAGCTCTCCGCAGGCCTGCAGCGTCGCTCCGGTGGTCATGATATCATCTGCCAGGATGATATGCCTGCCGGTCACTCCCCTGTCAGAACGCAGCGCGAAGGCCGAGCGCAGATTTTCCTGCCGCTGCCCCGCCGTCAAGCCAAACTGGGGCACCGTTGCCCTCTCCCGCTGCAAAGCCCTGCCCATGGCAATCTGCAAAGCCTGAAAGGGATTCTGGAAAAGCAGCTCACTCTGATTGAAGCCCCTTTCCCGCAGCTTGTCCCTGTGCAGCGGCACCGGCACGAGCAGCATGGTCTCTCCGCTGCCGCCAAGGTCCACCGGCAGCTCGGCCAGTCCTGCGGCAATGAATTGGTGCAGCCCAGGCAGCAGATCCTTCCTGCCGTCATATTTCAGCTGTCTCAGCACATCCCTCAGCCCGCCCTCATAGCTGCCCAATGCCCACACGCCGCCGTCAAATACGCTGCCCATATCCGCTGCCAGCGGCAGGCGGCGTACCTGGAGCTGATTTGCCAGACAAGCCGGACACCAGCTGTGACGCCTTTCCACATATCCGCCGCAGATTGGGCATTTGGGCGGGAACAGAAAATCAAGAAGAAAATCCAGCATCTTTTACCTCTCTTTATCGGGATAACCGCTCAAACCAGCTTTTTGCCCAGCCGCTCTGCCAGCAGAGTATACCTCTTGCGGGTGCGGTCATTGGCGACGGCTGTATTAAGCGCCGCCCTGGAGCCTAAAAGGATTACCTGTTTTCTGGCACGGGTGACTGCCGTATACAGGAGATTCCGCTGGAGCATGATATGATGTCCCGGCACCAGAGGCAGAACCACCACAG
>JAQUZO010000037.1 GCA_028691285.1 Anaerovibrio sp.
TGCAGGTGCAAAGGGCAGATTATGAAAAATATGATTATCTGATAGGCATGGACAGGGAAAACCTGCGTGACCTTATGGAGCTGACAGATAATGACCCGCAGCATAAAATATCGCTGCTTTTGTCCTTTGCCGGAGAGGAGCGGGAAGTGGCAGACCCCTGGTATACCGGCGATTTTTCCGCGACCTATGAGGATGTGCAGCGGGGCTGTCAGGCATTGCTGGAAAAATTAAAGCATCAGGAATCGATTTAGTGTGTAATTTGCCCTGAAGCAGGATTTTGCTGCAGCGTATGGAATATTATCATAAATGAGAAAGTGTGGATAGTATTTATTAGACAGGAGGCAACGGCATGAAAAAGACAATTATGGCGTCATTGCTGGCGATGGTATTGGTATCGTCAGTGGCTGCGGCAGCTCCGGCAGAGCCGGTACAGTCTGTGGTGCAGCAGAACACAGTTGATGCGCGGGTTATGGCGCAGCCTGTGATTTCGGATGGGCATTATGCGGCTGATGGGGCAGAGCTGACTTATCCTATTATCAGTATGGCCAATACCAAGGCACAGGAAAAAATCAACGGGGAGATACAAAAGGACATCCAGAAGCTGCTGGGTTATGTGCAGGAGTGCCGTGAGGACGGCACTGTGTCGTCCTCAGGGCTCAAATACGAGGTGACATATCTGAGTGCCGAGCTTTTGAGTATTCGCATGGAACAGTATTTTTATATGCAGGGAGCAGCACACCCTATGTCCTATGACTATGGTTATGTTTTCCGGCTGTCGGACGGCAAGGCATTAAAGCTGGATGAGCTTCATAAGACAAGTCTGCTGAAGGACAGGGCAGAGCATTACAAGCTGCCTGCGGTAAGCCGTGCTGTTTTGAAGCAGACTGCCCAGCGGGAGATTCCGCTTTATGCAGGCTTCACGGGGATAAAGGACGCTCCAAAGGAGCTGTATCTGGACAGTGAAGGCCATGTCCATGCGCTTTTCCAGCGGTACGACATTGCGCCGTATTCTTCCGGCCTCATCGACATAGATTTGGATATCTGAGTTTTACGGGAATTTTGCCTGGGTTCTGAATAAATAAAAAAATCACTCTGACTGCTTTGCGGCGGCTGGAGTGATTTTTTTGTTGGGATTGTAAAATTGCAGGAACGGAGCACCATTATGCTGTGCATGAATATATTCAGTGTGACGGTTTTTCTGTCTGGTTAAAGGTATTTGCCAGATTTTGCAGGGCTTTTTTCAGCACTGACCAGGGGCAGGCTATATTGATACGCTGGAAGCAGCTGCCTGCCTGTCCGAAAATATGTCCGCTGTCCAGCCACAGATTTGCTTCGTTGATAATACGCCTGTCCAGCTCAGCATCTGTCAGCTCCAGAGAGCGGAAATCCAGCCAAAGCAGATAGGTGCCTTCTGGTTCAATGATTTTTATCTGAGGCAGATTGTCTGCCAGAAAGGCACGAGTCCTCTGATAGTTTTTTTCGATGTAGGCCAGCAGTTCATTGAGCCACTCTGCACCATTGCGATAAGCGGCCTCGCAGGCAAAGAGGCCCAGGCTGTTTGCCTGGCTGTAGCCTGCGGCAGCCACTTCCCTGCGGAATTTTTGCCGCAGCTCAGGATTGCTTATGAAGATGTTGGAAATTTGCAGTCCTGCCAGGTTGAAGGTTTTGCTGGGTGATGTACAGGTAACCGTAATCTCAGAAATTTCGGGGGAAAGGGATGAAAACACCGTATGGCTGAAGCCGGGACGGACAAATTCATGGTGGATTTCATCTGCTACCACAAGGACATTGTGCCTCAGACAGATTTCGGCGATGCGCTCAAGCTCATTCTTGCGCCACACGCGTCCTACTGGGTTGTGCGGGCTGCACAAAAGAAAAAGCTTTACATTGTTTTCACATATTTTTTGTTCAAAATCCGTAAAATCTATTTCATAATGTCCGTCCTTGAGCAGCAGAGGGCTGTCCACCAGCTTTCGTCCGTTGCCTGAGATTGCCTCGGAAAAGGGATAGTATACAGGCTGCTGCAAAAGCACGGCATCGCCCGTCTTTGTAAAGGCACGGATGGCTGTACATATTGCAAAAACCACGCCCGGTGTAATCGTCAGGCTGTCTTTGCTGGGATTCCAGCCATGATGTGCTTTGAACCACTCTGACAGAGTCTGCTGGTATTGCGTCTTGGGATCAGTGTAGCCGAAGATGCCATGCTGGACTCTTTGGGTAAGCTCCTCGATCACAGCCTGCGGGGTGCGAAAATCCATATCTGCTACCCAAAACGGCAGAATGCCCTGAGGATAGCCTCGTTCTGCAGCAAAATCATATTTTATGCAGGATGTGTTATGGCGGTCAATATATTTATCGAAATTATATGGCATATCATTTTCCTCCTCTATATGAGCGTTCAAGTCTCTGCCTGCACATCCTGCGCGGCTGCGCTCAAGGCATCACTCAGTTCCTCCTGTAAATCACAGACATCCTCGATTCCTACGGAAAGACGCAGCAGGCAGTCGTCCAGCCCTGTGCGCGCTATCAGCTCTCTTGGCATTTCTGCATGGGTTTGGGCAATCGGGTAGGTCAGAAGTGTCTCTACGCCGCCCAGGCTTTCTGCAAAGCAAATCATTCTGAGATGCCCCAAAACCTTTTGAGCCAGTTTTGGCGAAGTTACTTTGAATGAAATCATTCCGCCGTTGCCGGATGCCTGCTTCTGCTGCAGGGCATAGCCGGGATGTGTCGGAAGCCCGGGATAATACACTGCTGTTACTTCAGGGCGTTTTTGCAGCCATTCTGCCAGTATCAGGGCATTTTGTGCCTGCCGTTCCACCCTGATGCCCAGGGTCTTTATACTGCGGAGCAGCAGCCAGGCATCCATGGCAGAGAGGTTTGGACCTGCGGATTTTGCAAGCAGCTCAAGGCGCGCAGCCTCAGCTGACCCGGCATGGCGCAGGACGAGAAATCCGGCAATGACATCATTATGTCCGCAAAGGTACTTTGTTCCGCTGTGCAGAACAATATCCGCGCCCAGGTCCAATGGCTTTTGGAAATGCGGCGACAAAAATGTATTATCCACAATCAGCAGAGCATTGCTTTGGTGGCTGATTTTTGCCAGAGCTTCTATATCATTGATGAACATCATTGGATTGGACGGTGTTTCTATGAACACTGCCTTGGTTTCAGGGCGCATCTTTGCCCTGACTGAGTCCAAATTGCGTGTATCCGCATATTCAAAGCAGATGCCATAATGGCTGTATACATCATTTGCCAGACGGACTGTACCGCCATACAAATCTTCGGCGAGCAGTACATGGTCGCCTGGCTCAAACAGGCCCATGACGAGGTTGATTGCAGCCATGCCTGATGCGGCAGCCCAGGCACGCTCTCCATTTTCCAGCATGGCAACGGTTTTCTCAAGCTTTTCACGAGTCGGATTGGCAACCCTGCCATAATCATATCCTGTGCTTTGCTGGTAGGCGGGATGGCGAAAGGTTGCAGAGAGATATATTGGCTGGCTGATTGCCCCGGTCGCATCATAGGTATGGCAGCCATGTACTTCTAATGAAAAATCCTGCATAAATAATTTTCTCCTTTAAACACATATCTTATATATATGAATAATATTTCACATAGTATAGCTGACTGTATTTTTTTTGTCAAGCTAAAAAACATATTTGACATATATGATTTTTAGTGCTATGATACCAGTATGGTTTTATAAAACATACATGATTAATATGTGTTTAGGAGGAAGTTATTATGACAGCAAATAGAAAAGAGCTTGTATTAAAAGCATTGGATGGCAAAGAGGTTGAGCGTGTACCATCAGGCTTCTGGTTTCACTTTCTGGATGATGAAATTCACGCGGACGCCTTCAGGGAACCGCAGCTAACGGAGAAGCTGCTTGCAGGTGAGATTAAATATATAGAGGATTTTCAGCCTGACTTTGTGAAAATTATGACAGATGGCTTTTTCCCCTATCATAATGATCTTCTGCGAACGGCAGCAAGTCCGGCAGAGCTTGCTGTCATTGAGCCTCTGTCTGACGATGACCCCTGGTTCACCCAGCAGATTGAATATGCCAGAGCTTTGACCAATCGTTTTGGCAGCGAAGCTGCAACTTTCTATAATATTTTCTGCGCGGCCACTATTTTCAAATTTATGCGTGAGGGTGAGGCTGCTGCTAATGAAGCGCTGCTTGCCAAATGGCTGACTGAGGATGGCAAAGCTGTAAAAAGGGCCTTTGATGTAATCTCCTCAGATCTTGCCAGGTTGGCACAAAGAATCATTGTGGAGGGTGGTGTGACAGGCATTTATTTCAGCCTTCAGAATATTATTGGCGCAGGGATTGAGCAATCTGTTTACGAGAAGCTCGTTGCTCCAGGTGAAAAGCAGGTGCTTGCAGCAGCCAAGGAAAAAAGCGATTATAACATTCTGCACATCTGCGGCTATGCAGGCCACCGCAATGATTTGACCTGGTACAGGGATTATGATGTCAAGGCTGTAAACTGGGCTGCTGTTGTGGAGGGGATACCGCTTGAGGAGGGACGCAAAATTTTCGGTGAGCGGGCAGTCCTTGGCGGTTTTGGCAATCTTGCAGATGATATCCTCTACCGCGGAAGCAAAGCAGAGATTCAGGCTGAAACACATCGTCTGATTAAAAACGCCGGTAAAAAGGGTATCCTGCTCGGTGCAGACTGCACTGTGCCACGCGATATTGACTGGCAGCATTTGGAGTGGGTGCGGGAAGCAGCTGCTGTTGACTGAACGGCTGCATAATCAATGAAAATTACAGTTATGAAAGATATGGAGGAATAAATATGAGCTGGAAAAAAATAGGTAAGGCTGTCGCTGCGCTGCTGCTTACTGGGACCATTGCGGTTTCCCTTGCAGGCTGCGGTAAAAATGATGCAGCAGAGGGGACGGATGGCAAAAAGGTTATCACGGTTGCCCATACCAATTATTATGTACCTTATGATTATGTCAATGAGCAGGGGGAATCGGACGGTTTTGAGGTTGCTGTAATGAAGGAAATTGCCAAAAAGCTGCCGCAGTATGAGTTTAAATATGTCCCTACTTCCGATGATGATTTGCTCATAGGTGTGGAATCAGGCAAGTATACTGTGGGGACCAAGGGCGTATGGCTCACAGAGCAGCGGAAGAAAAAATACATATTTCCTGCAAACAATATCGGAGTCAGCGTTATCGGGCTGGTAATACGCAAGGAAAATGCCGGCACCATCAAGGATTTGCCATCCTTTGCCCAGTTCAGCGGCAAGCTTGTCCCTATTGCTCCCCAGAATGCACAATACATGGTCATTGATGAATATAATAAAGCCCACAGTGACAAACCTATAAATCTCGTGTCGTCAGAAGCATTTCAGGTGACAGATGCTTACAGCTGGGTGCTCGAAGGACGCTATGACGGTTATCTTGAGATTGAGCTGAGCTACAGGAACAACATTGAAAAGGAAGATGCTCCTTATCATGCCTTCAGCGACAAGCTGACCTATCTTCGCTACAAGGGTATCCCAACCTACCCAATCTTCAACAAGAACGAGCAGAGGTTTGCCGATGAGTATGATAAGGCTATTGAAGAGCTGCGTGCCGAAGGCAAGATTGCCGAGCTGGAACAGAAATATTTCGGAGAAGTCCTGTCTGATTCTTTGAAGTAATACATAACAACAGGGAGTGAAAACGGCATGGAAACAAGAATCTTTGATTTTTCGATGATAGGGACAGCTCTGCCGGACCTGCTGCAGTATCTGGATATCACACTTTTGGTTGCCGGCAGCAGTATAGCCTTCGGCTCTTTGCTGGGGATGCTGCTGGCATGGGCAAAGCTGGACGGTGTACGGCCTTTGTACTGGCTGGCACAGGGATATACCTATATCATTCGCTGTACACCTTCGATTGTGCTGCTGTTCATTGTTTTTTATGGTCTGCCTGAGGCAGCGGACAGTATTTTTTCATATGATATGAATGATATGCACCGTGGCGTTTTTGCTGTGATTGCGTTTACCATGCTGTTCGGAGCATATATTTCCGAGGTGTTTCGCGCAGCCTATATGGCTGTACCGCGGGGGCAGTATGAAGCAGCCGTTTGTGCGGGTCTTTCTTCCATGCAGGCATTTTTCCACATTATGCTGCCTCAGGCGGCACTTATTGCACTGCCGAATTTCGGCAATTCGGTCATCAGCCTGCTGAAGGAGGGAGCACTGGCATATACCATTGGCCTGATTGACCTCATTGGCCGCGGCAATCTGCTTATCAGCCAGAATTTTGGGGCTTACGGCATCGAGATTTATCTTGCCTGCCTGCTCATTTACTGGGCAATGGCGCTGGGGCTGGAATATATTTTTGGCAAAGCAGAGCAATATCTTGGCAAAGGTCGGGGTGTGCAGGCAAAAAAACGAACTGCCAGGAGCAGCAAAGCATTGCTGAAGAGGCTGTTCAGTGCAGGGAAGGGCGGTGAGGCGCATGAGACTTGATTTTGAATTTATGCAGGAAACATTTCTGCTCGTTTGGAGCGGTGCCGGTACAACGCTGTCGCTGACGGCACTGGTGCTGCTTGTAAGTATTCCCCTGGGGTTTTACCTTGCGGCGGTGCGCCTTCACAGCGGTTTAATTATCAGCAGCGCTGTCAGAGGTTATGTTTCCTTTGTCAGAGGCACGCCGATCATCCTGCAGATTCTCCTGGTGTACAGTCTGCTGCCAAGCCTGCTCAATGCAGCGGCACAGGCGGCAGGTCTGTCTGTAAATATATTTGACCTTATCGAGCCGTTCTGGTATGCAGCTGTTGTATTTACGCTGAATACGACGGCTCTGCTGACAGAGGTTTTCCGTTCGTCACTTACCGCGATTCCCAAAGGGCAGCTGGAGGCAGGTCTGACCTGCGGTATGTCCGCCTTTAAAACCTATCTCCACATTATTGTTCCGCAGGCACTGGCTGTGGCCCTGCCCGGCTTGTGCAATGCTACGGTCAATCTGGTCAAGGGTACCTCGCTGGCATTTTTGATGACCGTCAAGGATATTATGGCGGTGGGGAAAATCGCTGCTTCCTACGGGTACAATTACCTGGAAGCATATCTTGATGTTTTTCTGGTCTATCTCATACTTTGCACTATTATCCAGCTGGGCTATGCAGTTCTGGAAGCGCGCCTGAGCACCTTCCGTGCAAAGCTGTAAGGAGGTTTTTATATGCTGATGAGCATTCGTAATGTAAAGAAGAACTTTCATCATACACAGGTTTTGAAGGATGTGAGCCTGAATGTGAAAAAGGGGGATGTCGTTGCCATCATCGGGCCAAGTGGCTCCGGCAAGACAACCTTCCTGCGCTGCCTCAGCTTTCTTGAGCAGGCTGATGGCGGCGAGATGGATTTCAATGGCAGAACGCTTTCCCTTGCCAGTGCCTCAAAGAAAGAAATCGCCGCTGTGCGCAAGCAGACCGCTTTCGTTTTTCAGAATTATAATCTCTTTGCCAATAAAACTGCTCTGGAGAATGTGACCGTCGGGCTTGTGTCAGGGCATGGCATGGCCAGAGACAAAGCTAAAAAAGTCGCTCTTGCTGCTTTGCAGAAGGTTGGTATGGCAGACAGGGCCGATTATTATCCGGCACATCTTTCAGGCGGACAGCAGCAGCGTGTTGCCATCGCAAGGGCGATAGCTGCCAGTCCGGATGTAATCCTGTTTGATGAACCCACTTCAGCTCTTGATCCGGAGCTTGTCAGCGAGGTGCTGCAGGTTATGAAGGAGCTTGCGCAGGAAGGAACTACGATGATTGTCGTAACGCATGAAATGAAGTTTGCCCGTGAGGCTGCTACCCATGTCGTGTTTATGGCAGATGGAGTGGTGGTAGAGGAAGGCAGGGCAGAAGAAATCTTTACCGCGCCCAAGGAGGAACGCACCCGCCGGTTTCTGCAGTATATCCTACCGGAGGAATATGCTGCGGCTGTATTGATTTGAAAATGGGATAATCAGATGCTTCCAAGGCCTGGCCTCTTTTGTGCCAGGCTTTTTTCATTCTGTCAGTTTCCTGTGCCTGCCAGGCGGAATGACCGTAATTTGTCTGTATAAAATTTTTACTTTGTGATATACTGATAAGTAAACTTTGATTTTATATTTAGACAGGAGGGATTGCATGAAGGTGAAGGGGTTGCATTTGACAGATGTGCTGATTATAATATTGATGGCTTTGATTATTGCTTTTGATATGGATTTTGGTAATCTTGCAACGATAGATTATGTGTGCCTGGGAGCTTTTGTCTTTTGGATTCTGGCTCTGGCTGTAAGGCTGTATATCAGCAGCAGGGAATGAACAGACACATTACAGGTTTTTTAGGGAAAATGAAATGTCAGGAGGTTCTGTCATCTATGAAGCGTTTTTTATCGCTGCTGTGCAGCTTGATTTTGTCCTGCATCCTTTTGCTGCTGGGCGGCTGTGCACAGCAGACAGGTACAGGTACGGAGGGAGCTGCCAGTGCACCGGTGTCTGCGGAGACTGACGGGAAGCTCACTGTGACCATGCTGGACATCGGGCAGGGGGATGCCATTCTGATTCGCACCGGCACAAAGAATATTTTGATAGATACCGGTGATGATAAGTATTATGAGGATGGCAGGAAGGGCAAGGAAAATACACAGCTTTTTGCCGCACTTGCAAAGGAAAATATTGCGGCGATTGATATGCTGGTCCTGACCCATGCCCATGCTGACCATATTGGCAAGGCTGCCGAGGTCATCGAACGCTATAAGGTCAAGGAACTGGTTTATAATGGTATTCCTTCTGCCAATAAGTATTTTGTCAATGCCCTGAAGGCGGCTAAGGCACAGGGAACCAGGCAGGTCAAGGTACAGGCTGGCGATGTGCTGGATTTTGGCAGCGGGGCGTCCTTTGAGGTGCTTTCGCCCAGCCAGCAGCTGATTGCTGAGGATACGGCGGCAATCAAGAACAAGGAGAAGGTGGATGTCAATAACGAATCTGTGGTGGGCAGGCTGACCTTTGGCAGCTTCAGTATGCTGCTGACGGGTGATGCGGAGGCTCCGATTGAAAAGAGCCTTGCAGCTGCTTACGGCACCAGGCTGCGCTGTCAGGTCCTGAAGGCAGGCCATCATGGCAGCAAGACCTCGTCCTCGGCAGAGCTTTTAAAGGTCGTGCAGCCAGAGGCGGTACTGATTTCCGCTGGTGCGGACAATCAATATGGGCACCCCCATGAGGCGGCTCTCAGCAGGTATCAGAAGCAGGGCATCAAGCAGCTTTACCGCACAGACCGAAATGGCAGCATCACTGTCGTCAGTGATGGCAGCAGCTATCAAATCACTGCCGAAAGGTAGTGTACTGCTGTACTGAAAGAGGTGAACTGAAATGCTTTCCGGTTATATTGACCGCATAGAAGAAGGACTGGCAGTGATTTTGCTGCAGGACGGAGCTTATCAGCTGAACTTTCCGGCAGAGCTTCTGCCGGATGGGTTGGGCGAGGGAGATTATATCACCCTTGATATGGCCAAGGATGAGGAAACACAGGCGGCGATGCTTTCAGAAGCGTTGTCGCTGATGGATGATTAAAAAGGAGATTGAGGCATTTGGGCATTGCAATCAATAAAATGCGGTATCTGCTGGCGGCTGTTATTGCGCTGACAGGATTATTCATCCTGACGGTGTCCCCGTCAGCCGAAGCAGAGGCTGCATCAGCGCATGAGCTGAATTATTTCCAGTATGAGACTTATACCCATGAGGGAAGAGACTGGCTGAGGATTGAGCTGGGTATCAAAGGAGGCAGGGCGGAATTTGCTTCTGATGTCAGAGAGCTGACACCGCAGCAGCTGCATATCAGCCTGCTCAACACCAGCCGGGGCGGGGTCAGATCTGATATTGCCCTGGATAAAAAAATTGCCAAATACCTGACTTTGCGTCAGACTGCTGATAATACGCTGGATATCATGGTTTCTCTGAATAAGCCGGTCGCTGACCAGGCATATAAGCTGTATACGGCAGAGGCTGACAAAAAGGGGAAGAAGCCCTATCGTCTGGTAATCGAGATTGCTGCTGACAAGCTGACCTCGGAGTATGAGGCAGACGGTCCCAAGGCACCGGATACTTTGAAGGGGCTGCAGGGGAGAAGGATTGTCCTTGACCCGGGGCATGGAGGCAGTGACAGCGGTGCCAGGGGGCCTGGCGGGCTTCTGGAGAAGGACGCGGCGCTGGCGATTGCCAAAAATATAGAGCGTATCCTGCGCAGCTCGGGAGCCATTGTTACCATGACCCGCACTGACGACAGGGATGTTTATGGGCCGCTGGCAAGTGACCGCAATGAGCTGCAGGCGAGAGTGGATGTCGGCAATGCTGATCCGGGCAACGAGATTTTTGTCAGCATCCATTGTGATGCATTTACCTCTCCGACAGCTCACGGCACTAGTGCCTTTTATTATCAGCCGAGCTTTCGAGGAAAGCTTCTGGCGGAGAGTATCCATAATGAAATAGTAGCGGCAACGGATTTGGCAAGCAGAGGCGCCAAAGCGGCGAGGTTTTATGTGCTGAGAAATTCCAGTATGCCGGCGACTCTGATTGAAACGGCTTTTATCAGCAATTATCAGGAGGAAGCGCTCCTGGGGAATCCGGAGTTTCAGTATAAAATTGCCTTGGCTGTTTGCAGGGGAATATGTCAGTATTTTAGGATGAGATAGAAGAGGAGAACGATATGAAATTAAGAAATATTCTGATTCTTGCCCTGGTACTGCTGTGCACAGCAGCTTTAGCGGGCTGTGATAAAGAAAAGCTGCCTGCCGGCAGTTCCGGCAGCGAGCCTCTGTCCAGCAGCTCCAGCCTGGCTGCGGGCAGCTCCTCTGTATCCGGTAAGAGTGCTGGCGTGATGAATATAAAGGTGTATTACCCTGATGTGAATGCAGTCGGACTGGTAGGAGTCGAAAAAACAGTCAAGGCTGCTGAGGCAGACAAGTACAGGGCGGCGGTAGAAGCCCTGCTGGCAGGCACGGAGGACAAGCGTCTGACGACGGTTTTCCCAAAGAAAGCAAAGCTGCTGAAGGTGACTGTCAGCGGTGATACAGCCAGGGTAGATTTTGATAAAAATCTGATCAAGGGCTTTGTGGGCGGCTCTACCGGTGAGGAAATGCTGGTGGGTTCTGTGGTCAACACCCTGACAGAGTTTCCGGAGATAAAGAAGGTACAGCTTTTGGTAGAGGGCAAGGAAATCGATTCCCTGTCCGGTCATTTGGATCTGACCCGACCGATGACTCGTATGGATGAGCTGATTACCCGCTGATATAGGGGCAGGCAGCGGTTTGCCGCCGTTTCTGGTATGAAATAAGGAGGACTCAATTTGGATCTCAGTATAGTGGAGCTGCTTAAAACAGTTATTTTGGGTGTTGTAGAGGGACTTACTGAATGGCTGCCAATCAGCAGTACCGGTCACATGATTCTGGTAGATGAATTTATCAAGCTGAATGTATCCAAGGATTTTATGGATATGTTCCTGGTGGTTATCCAGTTGGGTGCTATTTTGGCGGTAGTGGTGCTGAATTTTGAAAAGCTGAATCCATTTTCCCGCTGGAAAAACAGAAGTGAGAAAAAGGAGACCTTTCAGCTGTGGTACAAGGTAATTCTTGCCTGTATGCCGGCTGCCGTGATAGGCCTTTTGTTCAATGACTATATGGAGGAGCATTTCATGACTGCTCCTGTAGTGGCAGCTACCCTGATTTTTTATGGTGTGATGTTTATTTTTGTAGAGAATTACAACAAGCATCGGACACCCTCTGTAAAGCACCTGAATCGATTGAGCTACCGTACGGCTTTTATCATCGGACTTTTCCAGGTACTTTCCCTGGTACCGGGAACTTCCCGTTCCGGCGCTACCATTTTGGGCGGTATCCTCTTTGGAGCTTCCCGTTATGTAGCTGCGGAGTTTACTTTTTTCCTGGCTATTCCGGTGATGTTCGGTGCCAGCCTTTTGAAGCTGGTCAAGTTCGGCTTCCATTATACAGGTGCGGAAGTATTTATTTTGGTAGTGGGCATGGCTACAGCCTTTGTGGTATCCATTCTCTCCATCAAATTCCTGCTTCAGTACATCAAGAACAATGATTTCAAGGCATTTGGCTACTATCGCATCGCACTGGGCTTGCTGGTGATAGCATATCTTTTCTTTGTGGGAGATCCAACCCTGCAGTAAATTGGCATAGGGCGGCGGCAGGCTGCCGGAGCACGATTTTCGGCTGAAATAAAAAGGAATCACAGTTTGAGCGGTGGCTCTGGCTGTGATTCCTTTTTTGTTGGTTTGTGTCAGTGTTATTCTGTTTTGCGGGTCAGGATATGTGTTGTTTGATTATCACCTCCAAAAAGCTTCCAAAGGGGATGTCTTTTCTATCTTGCTTTGCAGGATTTCTCCGCTCACTGCATCAATGCGCAGCTTGTACTTCAGGCTGCCAGACTGGCAGGCTACCTTGTACATTGGCTGAAATACCGGCGCAGGAGCTGCAGTCTGTCTGGTCACAGGCTGCTCATGCTCTCTTTTGTCCTCTTTTCTATCCCTGCGGTCTTTCTCCTTTCTGTCCTTGTCATTTTTTTCCTGGCCATTGACCAGGGCTATTTCCCGGAAGGTGACGGCAGTTTCGTCTATGCCGATGGTCTGTGCCGCCAGGCTGCGGATGGTGTCCGTGTCAAGCAGCACGATGCTGTACTGGGCTGCCTGAGATTCCAGTATGGCAGCGCGTGCCTGAAGCAGCTGTTCGTGAGCCAGCTTTTCCTGCTGCTGCTGGTAGCAGGCAGCCCCGCCTGCAATCACTGAGCAGAGAATGGCACCTGCAGCAATTTTTTTCAGGCGCGCTTTGGTAAAAATGCTTCCCAGGGCATGTTGTATGTTTTGTATAGTTCCGTTTCTGTCCATTTTTATTTCCTCCTAAATCTTTCTGAATTTTATCAGTGTGCTGATTGCTTTTGCTATGGCTTAAAGTATAAGGCTTAAAATTAAACAAAAAATAAACTGGCAAAAAATATTTTCAAAACAAAAAAATTGTATTGTTAGCTTTTATTTAGATTTTTACAGTATAATGGAAAAAAGATAGCTGAGAGGGGCTGAGAAGATGCAGATAAGGGATATTTC
>JAQUZO010000038.1 GCA_028691285.1 Anaerovibrio sp.
GTCAGCATCTTGGTCACCGGAATACCTGTCCAGCGGCTGACCACTCTGGCAATATCCTCTTCACCTACCTCCTCCTTCAAAAGCTGCGTGTCCGCAGACTTGGACGCAATTTCCGCCTCCTCTGCCGTCAGCTTCTTCTGCAGCTCCGGCAGCCTGCCGTATTTCAGTTCCGACAGCCTGTTGAGGTCATAGTCACGCTCTGCCTCCTCCATCTGACTGCGCACCAGGTCCATTTCCTTCTTGATGCCGCGCACGCGGAGAATAGACTGCTTTTCAGCATCCCACTGCTGCTGCAGCTCCTGCTGCTGCTTTTGCAGGTCTTCCTTTTCCTTGTGGATATTCGTCAGCTTCTCCTGCCCCGCTGCATCATTTTCCTTTTGCAGAGCCTGCTCCTCAATCTCCAGCTGCAAAATCTTCCGGCGCACCTCATCAAGAGGGGCAGGCATGGATTCAATTTCCGTACGCAGCTTGGCTGCCGCCTCGTCCACCAGGTCAATTGCCTTATCCGGCAAAAATCTGTCGGAGATATAGCGGTCGGACAGCACTGCCGCCGAAACAAGCGCTGCATCACGGATCCTGACGCCATGATGCACCTCATAGCGGTCCTTCAAGCCTCTGAGAATGGAAATCGTATCCTCTACGGATGGCTCGCCTACCATAACAGGCTGGAAACGGCGTTCCAGAGCACTGTCCTTTTCAATATACTTGCGGTATTCATTCAGAGTAGTGGCACCGATGCACCGCAGCTCGCCTCTTGCCATCATCGGCTTCAGCAGATTGCCTGCATCCATCGCGCCCTCAGTTGCTCCGGCACCTACCACCGTATGCACCTCATCAATGAAGAGCAGAATCTGCCCATCAGATTTGACAACCTCATTGAGGACGGATTTCAGCCTCTCCTCAAACTCGCCCCGATATTTGGCACCGGCTACCAGTGCACCCATATCCAGCGAAAACAAGGTCTTGTTTTTCAGGGACTCGGGTACATCACCTGCTACGATACGACGGGCAAGACCCTCTACAATAGCAGTTTTGCCGACACCCGGCTCACCGATGAGCACCGGATTGTTTTTGGTGCGGCGGGACAAAATCTCAATAGTGCGGCGGATTTCATCATCACGGCCGATTACCGGATCCAGCTTGCCTGACCTTGCCACCTGGGTCAAATCTCTGCCAAACTTCTCCAATGCTTTGTAGCCATCCTCCGGATTGTCTGAATTGACATTCTGCTTACGGTTCTTCTTGATAGATGCCATAATATTTTTGTGAGTCAGCCCAAAATCACGGCAGATGCTCCTCGCCTCCTCACTGCCATCCTCCGAAATAGCCAGCAGCAGATGCTCTGTACTGATATATTCATCCTTCATATCCCTGGCAAGCTGTTCAGATCTGGCGGTCACACGCCCCAGCTCCACGCTCATGGTCAGGCGGTCCTGTCCCTTGACACTGGGAATTTTCTGCAGCTGCTGCTCCAGTCTCTGCTGCAGCAGGCCCAAATCTGCCCCTGCCTCCTGGAAAATGGTTTCCAGCAGCCCCTCAGGCTCCTGCACCAGTGCCAGCAGCACATGCAGACTGGAAATTTCCTGATGATAATGCAGGGCTGCGTTCTGCTGAGCTGCCTGCAGGGTATGTAAAACTCTCTGTGTATATTTTTCCTGATTCATAATCTCTCCACCTTCCTAAAATGACATTTCAGTTTGAATTTTCTCTGCAGTTATCTGAAACAGCTACTGCATCTTTTGTCCTTTTGACCTTATTATAAAACAAAAAGACAAAAAGTCAATAACTTTTTGTCTTTTTGACTAATTATTTCATTTTTTCAGCTGCGGCAGCTCAACGCTGAAGGTTGTGCCCTCACCCAGCTTGCTTTCCAGATAGATATAGCCATGATGCGCATCGACGATATCCTTGGCAATGGCCAGTCCCAGCCCATTGCCTCCCATCTCACGGGAACGGGCCTTATCCACCCGGTAGAACCGTCCGAAAATCCTCTTGCAGTCCTCGCTGCTGATGCCCATGCCATTATCTGCCACACTGAAGGATATTTTCCTGCCCTTGCCATATTTGGCGGCTACAGTGACAGAACCATATTCCTGCGTGTATTTAATGGCATTGTCCACCAAAATCAAGATCAGCTGCTTGATTTTATGCTCATCACCTGTATACACAATACCCTCGGCAATATTGCCCAGCAGGGCGATATGCTTTTTCTCCGCCAGCGGCTGCATATTGCGTATCACCTGCTCCAGTGAGGTAGACAGGTCAAACTCCTGGACATTCAGCCTTTCGGCATGATTGTCATTGCGGGCAATGACCATCAAATCTCCCACCAGCTTGCTCATCTTCTTGACCTCATCCTTGATATCAGCAACGACCTGCTGCAGGAAGGGAGACTGAATAGAGGCATCATGGGACAGCAGATCTGCTGATGCCATGACGACACTCAAAGGTGTACGCAGCTCATGGGAGGCATCTGCCGTAAACTGCTTCTGCCTTTCGTAGGCGGCCTGCATGGGAGCCATCACACACCCGGCAATATAATATCCTGTCACCATGGCAACAATCAAGGCCAGCAGGGACACAATCCCCCAAAAATAATAGAACTTGGTCAGCCCCTTGTACAGGGCGGTGACATCCTTGCCTAGATAGACAATCCCCACAATTTCACCGTCTATCCTTACATAGGAGGCAGTCATCATGATGACTCTGTCCGAATCCATCTGCCGTTCAAATACAGCCTCCTCCGCCAAAGGCACCCTGCCCTCATGGATAATCTGCAGCACATCATCCTCAAGCCTCGGAGGCGCTTTGGAAAAATGCTGCAGCTCACCGGCATTATTGTAGGCATAGAAAAACATCCGCTCGCGATAGCCCAAATCATCCGGATAGGTATTCCGCTGCATCAGGATTGCTTCCGCCTCGGCAATATCCCTGACCACACCGGAAAGCTCACGCGCCTGCTCAGAGCTGACTGCCCAGATCAAGCCGCGGTAGCTCAGGAAAATGATGACCAGAAACATGCAGAACATCAAAGCTGAATAGGCCAGCGCCAGGCGCCAGCGGCTGCGATAAAAAATATTGGTCAGTTTACATTTGTTGAATTTCCAGTTTATAGCCAACACCTCGAATCGTACTAATCAAAAGCTGTCCATCAGCAGACTCCAGTTTTTTCCTCAGCAGCTTGACATAGGAATCAATATTGTTGGAGCTGACCTCTGACTCCAGTCCCCAGATCCTGTCCAATATAATATCCCGCGGTACAACAATACCAATATTCTGCACCAGCAAATCAAAAATCTGGAACTCACGGGGAGAAAGCTGTATCACCTGATTTTTCTGACGCAGCACCTTGGAGGTTCGATCAAGGGTAAAATCTCCCAGCTCCACTACATCCAGCTGAATCTTGTGATTGCTGCGGCGGTTCAGCGCCCGCAGCCTTGCCAAAAGCTCTGAAAACTCAAAGGGCTTCACCAGATAATCATCTGCACCTGCATCCAGCCCCGCCACTCTGTCCTCGACGGAATCCCTGGCTGTCAGCAGCAGGATTGCTGACT
Organism: Anaerovibrio sp.; assembly: GCA_028691285.1. Taxonomy (GTDB): domain Bacteria; phylum Bacillota; class Negativicutes; order Selenomonadales; family Selenomonadaceae; genus Anaerovibrio. Next base: position 3,555 of record JAQUZO010000038.1, read on the forward strand.
GGTATTCTGCACTGCGCAGCTTCCTGCATACTTCCACGCCGGACATCTTGGGCATCATCCAGTCCAGCACCACTACATCATAATCATCATACATGGCATAATCGTATGCCTGCTCTCCATCCTTGACCCATTCCGCAGAAATATCATTCTGCTCCAGCATATACTGAATCAGCTTGCCCAGCTTCAAATCATCCTCCGCCAGCAAAACGCGCATGACTCCGCCTCCCATTTATCTGAATATGAAAGTATTATAACATCTTTTAATGGAAAAAAGTTGTAAACGGCTGCAAAATTTTGCAGCCGTTCCTTCAATACATCAGTATATTCAGTTTTAAGCTGCCAGCCGCCTGAAAGCCTCAGCTCTGCAGCCCCAGCCTGTATGCTTCCTCAGCCGCACCTGTTGCTCTGACTGTGCCCGGTCTGTCCGCCCCATGCCCGCGGACCACGCCTGCCAGGCGGCTTCCCTCATAGCAGTCTATCCAGCCTTCAATGCCCTTGACTGCACCGTCCATTGCACTGTCGGCATCCTCAGCAGCACTTGCCAGCAGATAGACATCCCTGAAGTGATAGGACAAAAAATACAGGGGCATGGTGCGATCCAAAAACACCTTCAGCTGGCCCGACATCTCAAAAAAATAAATTGGGGTGGCAAAAACAACGGTATCTGCCTGCTGCAGCTTGGCCAGCAGCTCATTCACACCATCCTGCTGGACGCAGGCTTTATTTGTTTCACAATAATAGCAGGCACGGCAATAACCGATATGCTGCTCTGCCAACCTGATTTTCTCTGTCTGATGCCCGGCCTCTGCAGCACCTCTGATAAATTCATCTGCCAAAATCTCGGAATTGCCGTTTCTGCGGGGACTGGAACATATCACCAACACACGCTTGCCCATTTAAAATCTCTCCTTTGTTTTTTCTGCAAATTTACTGCGCCAGCTCAAACTCCTGAAAAATATGTTTTTTGCAATGAAGTTTCTGCACTATCATTATAAAAAGAAACGGCATATATATCCAATGCCTATATTTCATGCCTGAGCATGCCTGCAATGTATATCAGGCCTGAAAGACCTCGGCCGCCCTGACTCCGTGGACAAAATCCCTACATATGCCCCGGTGCAAAATAAAACCGGCGGCAGTTCCGGAGCCGCTGCTCCAGGCCTGCCGCCGGTCTGATCACTCAAATCAGCGATTTACATTGTCACGCAAAATTACATCATGGGAACCGCCCTCCACGATACTGGTAGATGAAACCAGCGTCAAACGGGCATTTTTCTGCAGCTCCGGAATGCTCAGGGCTCCGCAGTTGCACATGGTAGAACGAATCTTGCTCAGGGTAATGCCCACATTATCCTTCAGGCTGCCTGCATAAGGCACATAGGAATCAACGCCCTCCTCAAAAGACAGCTTCTTGGAGCCGCCGAGGTCATAACGCTGCCAGTTGCGGGCACGATTGGAGCCTTCACCCCAATATTCCTTGTAATAGGTACCATTGATCTTCACAACATCGGTAGGGCTTTCATCGAAGCGGGAGAAATAGCGTCCCAGCATCATGAAGTCAGCACCCATAGCCAAAGCCAGGGTCATATGATAATCATGTACAATACCGCCGTCAGAGCATACAGGGATGTAGACACCGGTCTGCTCATAATATTCGTCACGGGCTGCATAGACATCAATCAGGGCAGTAGCCTGCCCTCTGCCGATACCCTTGGTTTCACGGGTGATGCAGATGGAACCGCCGCCAATGCCTACCTTGATGAAGTCTGCTCCGGCCTCAGCCAGGAACATAAAGCCCTCACGGTCAACAACATTGCCGGCACCTACCTTGACATCCTCGCCGAAATGCTCATGGATATACTTCAGGGTCATTCTCTGCCACTCGGAAAAGCCCTCGGAGGAATCAATGCACAGAACATCCGCCCCGGCCTTCAAAAGTGCAGGAACACGCTCCGCATAGTCACGGGTATTGATGCCGGCACCCACAACATAGCGCTTCTTGTCATCAATCAGCTCCAGCTCGTGCTCCTTGTTATCGGTATAGTCTTTGCGGAAAACCATATAACGGAGGCGCTGGTTTTCGTCAATCAGCGGCAGCATATTCAGCTTGTTTTCCCAGATAATGTCATTTGCCTCAGTCAGAGTAGTATCTGCGCTGGCATAAATCAGCTTTTCAAAAGGCGTCATGAATTCCTTGGCAGGAGTATCGCCGCTCATGCGAGTCACACGATAGTCACGGCTGGTAACAATACCCATCAGCTTGCCGGTAGGGGTTCCATCCTCAGTTACCGCCATTGTGGAATGACCGGTCTTTTCTTTCAGTGCCAAAATCTCTGCAATCGTAGTCTCAGGAGTGATATTGGAATCACTGTCTACAAAGCCGGATTTGAAGTTCTTTACCCGTGCAACCATGGCAGCCTCTTCCTCAATAGACTGAGAACCATAGATAAAGGAAACGCCGCCTTCGCGAGCCAAAGCAACTGCCATGCGGTCATCGGATACAGACTGCATGATGGCTGAGGTCATCGGAATGTTCATGGAAATCTTTGATTCCTCGCCCTTCCTGAACTTCACCAATGGAGTTTTCAAAGACACATTTGCCGGAAAGCATTTGTCAGAAGAATAACCCGGTACCAGCAGGTACTCACCAAAGGTATGAGATGGTTCACTGAAATAGAATGCCAACTTAATCCCTACTTTCTGTAAAAATCAAAAAACTAACGCCCTCGGGGCCTCTAACCGAATCATATCCATAGATATTGTTTCATATAATAGTACAAACTTCGTAAATTGTCAAACATTTTATAGGACGGAGGGGCACAGGAAACCCACGCCCAGGCAGGGCAGCAAGCCCCTCTCCATCCCCTCTGCCATGAGCCTGACAGGGAAGCCGCAGAAAGCCGAAAAGGCCGTCTGTCAAAGACAGACGGCCTCAGAGCCACTATTCAATATCAGGCAATATGTACATCAAAAACTGCTTACATCATGCCAGGCATGCCGCCCATGGCAGGTGCTGCAGGAGCTGCACCCTCCGGAGCAGGCTTGTCAGCAACCAGGGTCTCAGTGGTCAGGACCATAGCGGCAATGCTTGCTGCATTCTGCAGTGCAGAACGGGTAACCTTGGCAGGGTCAACAATACCAGCCTCAATCATGTTCACATACTTGTCCTCGGCTGCATCATAGCCTACGCCAACAGCAGACTTCTTGACCTCTGCAACAACTACAGAGCCTTCCATGCCTGCATTGTCAGCAATCTGACGAACAGGTGCCTCAACTGCACGGCGAACGATTTCGATACCGGTCTTGACATCACCCTCAGCCTCCAGCTTGTCCAGGGAAGGCAGGATGTCGATAAAGGTAGTACCGCCGCCTGCAACAATGCCTTCTTCTACTGCCGCGCGGGTAGCGTTCAGAGCATCCTCGACACGATACTTCTTGTCCTTCATCTCGACCTCGGTAGCAGCGCCGATTTCGATGACAGCTACACCGCCGGACAGCTTGGCAAGACGCTCCTGGAGCTTTTCCTTGTCGAAGTCGGAGGTAGTATCTGCAATCTGCTTCTTGATCATTTCTACACGGGCTGCAATTGCTGCCTTATCACCCATGCCGTCAACAATGGTAGTATTTTCCTTGGAGGAATGTACCTGACGGGCATGTCCCAGATCCTCGATGGTCACGCTGTCCAGCTTGCGGCCAACCTCCTCGGAGATAACCTGGCCGCCGGTGAGGACAGCAATATCCTCCAGCATTGCCTTGCGGCGGTCGCCAAAGCCAGGAGCCTTGACAGCCAGAGCCTTGAAGGTACCACGCAGCTTGTTGACAACGATAGTTGCCAGAGCCTCGCCATCAAGATCCTCAGCAATCACAACCAGCTCCTTGCCCATCTTGACAACCTGCTCCAGAATAGGCAGAATCTCGCTGATGGAGGAAATCTTCTTATCCGTAATCAGGATGTAAGGGTCATTCATGACAGCTTCCATCTTGTCGGTATCAGTAACCATATAAGGGGAGATATAGCCGCGGTCGAACTGCATGCCCTCTACAACGGAGAGAGCTGTCTCCATGCCCTTGGACTCCTCTACGGTAATAACGCCTTCCTTGCCTACCTTCTCCATAGCATCGGCAATATAGCTGCCGATTTCAGCATCAGCAGAGGAAATAGTTGCAACCTGTGCAATATCGGACTTGTTGTTGACAGACCTAGATACGGACTTGATTTCCTCAACCAGAGTCTTAACAGCAGTCTCGATACCCTTCTTCAGGCCCATTGGATTTGCACCGGCGGCTACATTGCGCATACCCTCATGAATCATGGCCTGAGCCAGCAGGGTTGCAGTGGTGGTACCATCACCGGCAATATCGTTGGTCTTGGTAGCAACCTCACGCACCAGCTGAGCACCCATATTCTCAAACGGATCCTCCAGCTCGATATCACGGGCAATCGTAACACCGTCATTGGTGATGGTAGGAGCACCGAACTTCTTGTCCAATACTACATTGCGGCCCTTTGGACCAAGGGTAACCTTTACAGCATCCGCCAATGCGTCAACGCCCTTGCCAAGTGCACGACGAGCTTCTTCGTTGAATAAAATCTGCTTTGCCATTTATATTTACCTCCAATATATAGATAATACAGCTGACCTCTCGGCAGCCGCTAATTACTCAGCTACAGCCAGGATGTCGCTCTGACGGACAATCAGATAATCCTTGCCCTCTACCTTTACCTCAGTACCTGCGTACTTGGAGTAAATTACAGCATCTCCCACCTTTACATCCATAGGGACTCTGCCGCCATCCTTATACTCGCCCGGGCCTGCTGCAACAACAATGCCCTTCATAGGCTTTTCCTTGGCGGTATCTGCCAGGATAATGCCGCTGGCTGTCTTGGCCTCTGCCTCTGCAACCTCGATAACAACTCTGTCGCCCAGTGGTTTAATCATGTTAATCTGCCTCCCAATATTTAAAACTTTATATAAACATTTTGTTGTTAGCACTCTTTTTAGCTGAGTGCTAACTGCAAGTATTATAATAAATCCTTTTGAGCAAAAAGTCAATAAGTCAAGCAAAAAAAATCTGGAAAATTTCACAAAAAAACAGACAGCCTGCAAGCTTGCGGAACACCGCTTCTGTTCCTCCGGGCTTTGGCTGTCTGCTCTCACAGGCTGTACACTCTGCAGCGGCTGACATGGTTTACTGCGGCAAAGATGGAAACTGTCTACTTGGTGGCAGCCCTGATAATCGCCTCTGCTACCTCTTTGATGGTCTTTCTTTTTGCCATGCTGTACTGCTGAATGCGCTTGAAGGCCTCTGACTCTGTAAGCCCGTGGGCATCCATCAGGATTCCCTTGGCTCTGTCCAATGTCTTGCGCATCGCCAGTGTATCCTTGACCTTGAAAAGCTCATTCTCCAGCTCATGCATTTCCTGATAGCGGGAAATCGCCACCTCGATGGCCGGAAACAGGTTGCTCTCCTGTACCGGTTTCACCAGATAGGCAAGCACGCCTGCGTCAGTGGCCCGTTTGACCATATCACTCTGGCTGAAGGCTGTCAGGAGCAGCACCGGCGCTATCTTTTCATCGGTAATGATCCTGGCTGCCGCAATGCCGTCCATTTCAGGCATCTTGATGTCCAGGATGCACAAATCCGGCTTGAGCCTTCTTGCCAGCTCCACGGCCTTTTTGCCGCTGACAGCCTCACCCACTACCTCATGCCCGGCTTCCTCCAGCATTTCTCGGACATCCATGCGGATAACAGATTCATTGTCAGCAATGACTATTTTCAAGGCTTTCATCAATATTCTCCTCCCTCGGGATTTCTCGGTATAGTAATCTTGGCATGAGCTCCCTGCTGATTGAAAAACTGGATTTCCCCTCCCATATCATCCTGCACCAGAGTACGGATGATCTGCAGTCCCAACGACCTGGAACGGTTCAGATCAAAATCCTCCGGCAGGCCTCTGCCGTCATCATACAAATCCAGGATATAGCCTGCAGGGGTCGTTTCCGTTCGCAGCCCAATCAGTCCATGCTCCCTGCCTGCAAAGCCGTGCTCAATGGAATTGAGTATCAGCTCATTGATAATCACAGCCAGATTGCTGGCAGTGCGGGAAGGCAGGATTACCTCCGGCCCCTCGAAGCTGGAATGCAGGACAAAATCATCGGCAACCATATTGGGAGCCACGGTATCAAGAATATTCCGTGTCACCTCCATGACCTTGATTTCCTCTGCCGCCTGCTGAGATAAAAATTCATGCACCACCGACATGCTGAGGATGCGGTTGGTGCTCTCCTGCAGGGCGTTTTTTACCTCCGGCACCTTGGAACGGCGCGCCTGCAGCCTCAGCAGGCTGGCAATGGTCTGCAGGTTGTTCTTGACCCTGTGATGGATTTCCTGGATGACCGCAGATTTTATTTTTATTTCCCGCTCTTTTTTCCTCAGCTCGGATACATCAGACAGCAGCATAATCCGCCGCTGCAGCGTACCTGTCTCCTCCAGCTTGATATCCCGCTGCACCAGCACAAAATCCCGTATCTGGATTTCTCTTTCATAGGGACGGCTGCTGTCAATAGTCTCCCTGTGCAGCATGGTGCTCAACTCCCTGTCCGGCAGACGGCAGCCTACCAGGCTGTTGATGCCCAGGGCACGGTAAATGCGCGTGGCAGACAGATTGGCAAAGATGATACGGTTGTTGTGATCTGCGATGATAATGCCGGTCCCGGGCGACATGGTGCGGAACTGCTCTCTGTCCAGAGGACGCTTCGCATAATCAAGCAAAAACAGGGCAGTATCCAAAAGCTGATGATAGCTGCTGGATGAAGCATAGCTGTGCCCTGTTTCCAGGCTGACTACGCCGATGACCTCACTGCCTGACTTGATAGGATGCACATACATTTCCAGATTGATGCCAAAACGCCATTCCCGCTGGCCGTGAAGAAACCTGCCCCGCTCAAAGACCGCCGTAATCAGCGGCTCCTCAAGGCTGGACACCAAGGCTCCCTCCCCCGTGAATTCAATATCCGAAAAAAAGGTATGGGGCCTGTAATGCTTCAAAACCAGCAGCTTGCCCGGAGTTTTGGTTTTGACATACAGATAGAGGTACGCATGAGCCAAATCTGCAATAAAGGGCAGGCAGACCTCCACCCGCTTGAGCAGCTCTGTCTGCATGGCGGTCAAAGCCGTATGCCTGCGGCACAGCCTTGTAATGGTTTCATTTTGGAGTACAGATGTATTTTCTTCCTGCTGCATGACCGATGCCTCCCCGCGAATCACAAATCCTGCAGAGCGAGCCCGGGCACTGCATTGAGATACAGATCAGAATACTTTCCTGCCTGAGCCTGATAATAGCCCCGGCAGCCAATCATTGCTGCATTGTCAGTACACAGCAGCTTGTCAGGATAGCAAAATTCAATGCCTGCCCCAGCCGCTGCCAGGCGCAGACGGCTTTCCAGAGAGCTGTTGGCGGCCACCCCACCGGCCAGCACCAGCTTGCCGCAGCCGGTCTCCTGTACCGCACTGACCGCCTTGGCAATCAGGACCTCAATCACGGTGTTCTGAAAGGAAGCCGCCACATCAGCCTTATTGACAGGCAGATTTTTACATTTCATGCTGTTGAGATAGTTCAGGACCGCTGATTTCAGTCCGCTGAAGCTGAACTCATAATTTCCCTTTTCCTGCAGTGCCTTGGGAAAATCAATGGCATGAGGATTGCCCTCCTGCGCCAGCCGGTCAATCTGAGGCCCCCCCGGATAAGGCAGTCCCATAACCCGTGCCACCTTGTCGAAGGCCTCTCCAGCCGCGTCATCGCGGGTCTGCCCCATCAGAGCAAAGGAATTGTAGTCTTTGACATGCACCAGCGAAGTATGCCCGCCGGAAACCACCAGCGCCATAAAGGGCGGCTCCAAATCAGGGTGGCTGATAAAGTTGGCAAAAATATGCCCTTCCAGATGATTGACGCCAATCAGAGGAACCCCCAGGGTGAAGGCAAGTGCCTTGGCCGCAGAAACACCTACCAGAAGTGCTCCCACCAGTCCCGGACCATAGGTAACGGCAATCTGGCTGACATCGGAAAGCCCTGTCCCTGCCTTAGCAAGTGCTTCGTCAATCACCGGCATGATATTGACAATATGCTTGCGGGAGGCAATTTCCGGCACTACGCCGCCAAATTTCTGATGTACAGGTATCTGGGTGGATATGATATTGGACAAAACCTCCCTGCCGCCGCGCAAAACAGCCGCCGAGGTTTCATCACAGCTCGATTCTATCGCAAGAGTAATTTTCTCGTCCATAAATTTCTCCGTTATATTCTGCATCTATATTTTGGTATTCCACATGATTTCTGCATCCTCTGCGGGATTAGTATAATATTTTGGCCTGCGCCCCACACTTTTGAAGCCCAGACTGTCATAAAGGCGCAGGGCTGGAATATTGCTGGGCCGTACCTCCAGCGTCATGGCATCAACCCCCAAAGCCTTCACCCTGGCTGTCAGCTCCTGCATCAGGCGCCTGCCCAGGCCCTGCCCCTGATAATCAGGCGACACTGCCACATTGGTGATATGCCCTTCATTGGCCAGCACCCAGCAGCCTGCATAGGCAGCAATCAGATTGTCCCTGGCGGCATCTACCGCCAGCAGATAATAGGCATCCGTATGGGAAGCCTCCTCCCAAAAGGACTGACGCGACCAGGGCACAGGCATGCAGGCTGCCTCGACTGCTGCTACGCCGTCTGCATCCTCCTGCACCATGCGCCGAAATTCAATGCTGTCCATTCAGGAATGCACCTGCCCATCAGCCTCAGACTGACGCAGAGCCGCCTGCCGTTTTTCCCACAGCACCTCGGCCTCTGACCGTCTGATGTATACCGGCTCAAGAGTCATTACCGAATCAATCTGTCCGTCAGCCAGCAGCTGCAGCCCTGCCATAGCCGTATTGGCCGCCCTTGGCATCACTGTGTGCTGAGGAGAAACGGTGAGATTTTCCGGCAGATCAGTGCGTCCCGCCAGCTTCTTTGCCGCCATATCGCCTACTGCCAGCACTGGCACGGCCTGACTGGCACAAAGCTGCAGAGCCTCCTCCATGCTGTACACCTCTACCGGGCTGATTTCAGCAAAGCCCCTGCCCTGCCAGCTGTAGACTGCACTGTATACATTGCCCTTCTGAGCGTCAATGAAAGGCACCACAGCCACCCCAGGCACGGGATAATGCCATGCAAGAGCCTCGGCAGTTGGCACACCAATAATCGGAATGGACAGGCCATAGGCTATTGCCTTGGCAGCCGCCAGGCCAATCCGCAGGCCGGTAAAGGAACCGGGGCCAAGACTGACCGCCACACCTGTCAGCTCCTCTTTTCTGCAGCCTGCCAGCTCCAGGACCTGCTCAATATGCGGCAGCAGGGTCTCCGAATGGGTGAGCCTTGTCTGTACCGTCAGCTCCGCTGCTAATTTCTTTTCATCTGCCACAGCCACGCTGGAAACCATCGTAGCCGTATCTATTGCTAAAATTGGCAAAGCAGTTTCATCTCCTC
>JAQUZO010000039.1 GCA_028691285.1 Anaerovibrio sp.
TGAGAGATATTTTTTCATGTTTTTTGCCTTCTTCCCTATTATATTGTATCTGCAGCTGCTCTCAGGCTGCAAATCTATTTTCAAACATATCCATCTTCCCTATGCCTGCGGCTTTAACGGGCCATAGAAATAGGAGGCTGTCGCTCCGCCATCGACGAGGAAATCAGCTCCTGTAATAAATGTCCCTCTGTCACTCATAAGTAGCTCCGCCACATTGGCAACCTCATCCGCCGTACCGGGGCGGCCTGCCGGACATTTCGCAAACATATTCTTATAGAAATCCCCCCGGGGGCCATTGAACTCGTCAATGGCAAGCGGAGTGACAATGATGCCCGGAGAAATGGAATTGATGCGTGCTCCCCTTTCCGCCCATTTTACAGCCTCTCCCATCACACGCTTTTCATTGCAGCGCTTGGCAAACTGATAGGCATGGAGGGTATCAGTGATGTTCGCTGGCTGTAATATCGGAAGCTGCAGCAATTCCTCTGTCGGTGTCACGGCAAGCTGTTCATCCTCCTCCGGAGACAGCTGGGGCATACGATGCCCGGACTGGCTGGAAATCGTCACACCTGCTCCCCCTGGGGCAATCACCTTGCCGACTTCCTCCAGGAGCACAGCCGTACCGTAAAGATCGACCTGCAGGATTGCTTCGACCGGTGCCTGACTGGGAGAAACGCCAGCTCCGTTTACCAGCATTACAATCTCGCCATACTCCTTGCCCCTGGCAATTAATTGCTGAATTGACTGCCTTGAGGACAAATCCATTTCCACAGGTTCAACATCAAAGCCGGCATTATTCATGATTTCGGCCGCCGCCTCAGCATTCTCAGGATTCCTGTCCCCCATAACAATTTTCTTTCCATAGCCCATTCTTCTGGCTATCGCCATGCTGATCTGCCCTGCACCTGTTACAAGCATTACATCTTTCATAGCTGAATCATCCTTTCCTCATGCAGTTTGCCTGGCTTTTTGCCGCTGCATAAATACTCTTTCATTGTATAAACTAACAGAAAAGGAAGCAATTCCACTTTTTAATCAAATTGATAAGTTTTTCTAATGCAAAATGAGTGCTCCATCATCTCTCCCTGTAGGGCTGGCGTTATTCATGTGCTTTTTCCTGCACTGAAAAAATCAGAGCGGGTTCACAACATTCTCTTTTCCAACGCACAAAAAAGGCTTCCAGAAATCTCTGAAAGCCTTGAATATCCAATGGTGCCGAAGGCCGGACTCGAACCGGCACGTAGGGTAACTACGCTTGATTTTGAGTCAAGTGCGTCTGCCAATTCCGCCACTTCGGCAACTTTTGTCTGCATGACTTTTACGCCAAACAACAATGATATATTATCACAATGAAATCAGCCTGTCAATGATTTTCTTGAAAAATCAGTTATAACGCTCGTCAATAACCCGCTTGGTTTTCTTTTCGCTGCGTGGCAGCAAGCCGATTTCCACCACCTTGACCAGTGGAGTAAAGCCTATTTTACTCTTGACGCGGGCTGCAACTCTCTGCGCTATTTTCAGGAAATCTACAGAGCCGTTAGTCTCCACATAGATACGCATGGTATCCCTGCCGTCCAAATGGGAAATACGAATCTGATATTCGCTGGACAAATCCGGGAATTCCTGGAGGATCTCCTCAATCTGCTTAGGGAATACATTGACACCCTTGATTTTTATCATGTCATCAGTGCGTCCGGCAATTACATCAATGCGCGGATGCTGGCAGCCGCATGGACATTCGCCCGGAATAATGCGGGACATATCATGTGTGCGGTAACGGATCAGCGGCGCTCCCTCTTTCACCAGTGTAGTGATGACTATTTCGCCCCATTCACCATCCGGCACCGGCTGCAGAGTAACCGGGTCAATGATTTCCAGATAAATATAATCATCCCAGTAGTGCATACCGTTGTCATTTTTGCAGCTTATCCCGATGCCCGGCCCGTAAATTTCAGTCAAGCCGTAAATATCGTACAGCTCAATACCCAATTCCTGGGAAATGCGGTCACGCATCTTCTGTCCCCAGCGCTCAGAACCAATGACACCCTTTTTCAGACAAATCCTGTCCCGGATACCACGCTTCTGGATTTCCTCTGTCAGAAGCAATGCGTAGGAGGAGGTTGCACACAGCACCGTACTCTTCATATCCTGCATCATCTGCAGCTGTTTCTCCGTATTGCCTGGTCCCATAGGCACCACCATCGCTCCCAGCCTTTCCGCACCGGCCTGAAAGCCAATACCGGCAGTCCACAGGCCATACCCCGGCGTAATCTGCATCCTGTCCTGGTTGGTAATGCCTGCCAGCCTGTAGCAGCGGGCGAACATAGTTGCCCAGTCATCCACATCCTTTTGGGTATAAGGAATAATGATCGGCAGCCCCGTAGTACCGGAGGAAGAATGTATCCTCACGATTTTCTCCTCCGGCACCGTCATCAGCCCCAAAGGATATGCCTCCCGCAAGTCATTTTTCTCGGAAAACGGCAAATTCAGGAAATCCTCCTGGGAAGCTATCTGCTCAATGCCTGCTTCCTCCAGCTTTTTACCATAAAAGCTCTCCGCTTTGATGAGCGCATCAATGGTCTTATTGACCTGTTTTATCTGTTCCTCTGAAATCTGCATAGTACCTTCTCCTATATACATCTATTTCCCATCACTGCAGGCATTCCTGCTGCCACAAGCCCGCCGCATAGTCCAGAGCGCGGAAATTCAGCTCATGGAATTTTGGCGGCACCTTGCTCTGCACCGCCTGGCGAATATCCTCCGCCGTCAGTCCCAGCTCACCGCTGGCTGCCGCTATCCCCAAAAGCAGCAGATTGACAATCCTGCTGGAGCCAAGCTCTCGGCAGGCTTTCTCCGTATCAGCCACAATCACTCTGCCCGCCTTGCGCTGCAGATATTCCAGCATCTCGCCGCCGTTGTAGTCAGAGCCTGCCAGGGCTGCTGTAACAGGCATCACCGGTCTTTCACTGACTATCACCAGTCCGCCCTTTTTGAGATAAGGCAGCATTCGGACAGCCTCCCCCGGCTCAAAGGCCAGAAGTATATCTGCTGTACCCGCGGCAATCATCGGGCACTCTGCCTCATCTCCCATACGGATATGGCTGAATACAGAGCCGCCGCGCTGAGCCATGCCAATAGTTTCTGCACTTTTTACTGCGATGCCTTTTGCCATCGCAGCGGCCGAAATCAGCTTGGAGGCCAAAATCGTTCCCTGTCCGCCAACGCCGCACACAATAATGTTTCTGCTCATGCCTGCACCCTCCTCCCTATAGCCTCTGCCGGACAAACCTGGCTGCATAAGCCGCAGCCTGTGCAGAGCGCCGCATCAATCGTCACGTGTCCGTCACGGATAATCAATGCCGGGCAGCCAAGCTCCCTGATACATCTGCGGCAGCCGATACAGGCAGCCCTGTCCACTGTCATGCAGCCCTGCGGCCTGGTGACAGCAATGCATGGATATTTGAAAATAATGGCCTTGACTCCAGGCTGTACGGCGGCCCTTTTCACGGCTGCCACGGCAGCCTGCAGATCCAGCGGATTGACGGTCTCCACAAAATCCAGGCCGATTCCCCGCAAAACAGCTTCAATACTTACTTTGGCCACTACCTCTCCCATCATGGTATGGCCAGTACCTGGATGAGGCTGATGCCCTGTCATGGCTGTAGTCGAATTGTCAAGTACAATCAGGGTCATAGCCGCCTGATTGTATACAGCGTTGACCACACCAGGAAGTGCTGCCGCAAAGAAGGTGGAATCTCCCACAAAAGCAAAGCAGCTGGTATCAGGCTCAATATGCCCCACGCCCTGCGCAATCCCCAGACCGGCACCCATGCACAGACAGGTATCGACCATATCCAGCGGCAGGGCATTGCCCATCGTATAACAGCCTATATCGCCGCAGAAAATCGTCTTTTTGCCCTTCATCGCCTGCTTGACTGCATAGAAGGAAGCACGGTGAGGGCACCCCGCACAAAGCACAGGAGGACGCACAGGCAGCTCCGGCAGCTCTGCCAGATCCCCAGCCTCCAGTACACCGCTGTCAGGACGCTGCACCTGCAAAAATTCCGTCAGATTATCCATCACACTGTCACGGGTATTCTCCCCGGAATTTTTTACATGATGGGACAGCTTGCCCAAAATCTTAACCGGCAGCTGGTATTTGCCGCAAATATAAATCAATTCGCGTTCAATGACAGGATCAAGCTCCTCTATGCACAGAACCTCGTCCAAGCCCTGCAGAAATCTGACCGCCAGCTCCTCCGGAAACGGATGAGGGGTAGAAACCTTCAGCTCGCGAAGCTGGCCCAAAACAGCCAGGGCCTCGTTGACATAAGTATAGCTGAAGCCTCCCACAGCAACACCTTTTTTGCTGTACCGGCTGCCTGCCGCTGCCGGAATAAGCAGATTTTTCTCATAGTGAGAAAATACTCTGCTCAGCTCTTCATTCCTTGCTTCAATATTGATATGCGCCTGATAGCTGAGACGGGGAAAAATCACCCAGCGTTTGGTATCCTTGATAAAGCCCTCAGGCACGGTATTCTTATATTCTGCTCTGTCCTTTATTTCAATAGAGGCATAGCCGTGAGAAACCCGGGTAGTGCTGCGAAAAAAAACCGGCGTATGATATTTTTCTGAATACTCAAAGGCATCCTGCACCATCTCATAGGCTTCCTGCACGGTAGACGGGTCAAAGCATGGCAGCTTGGCAAATCTGGAAAAATGGCGGGTATCCTGCTCAGTCTGAGAAGAAATCGGCCCCGGATCATCAGCCACCAGAATGACCATACCGCCCTTGACGCCAATGTATTCCAGGCTCATAAGAGGGTCTGCTGCTACATTGAGACCAACCTGCTTCATGGTAACCATTGTACGGGCACCGCTGTAGGCTGCTCCCGCGCCAACCTCCATAGCAGACTTTTCATTGACCGACCACTCTACATAGGTTTCATCCAGTCTGTTTTTAGCTACGGTCTCCAGCACCTCGGTAGAAGGAGTGCCCGGATAGCCTGCCACCAGACGGACACCTGCGGCTAATGCTCCCAAAGCAATCGCCTCGTTGCCCATTAAAAATTCCTTATGCATATTTGCCTCCTAAACTATTTTTTCTTATACACACCAATGGATAACTCGTTGATCAGGGGAATTTTTTCACCTAAGCGGCGCATTGCCGCAGCTGCGCCCAAAGTAATCACTACCACAGCTGCAAAAAAGCACAGGGCAGCAGGTGCTGTCATAATCTGTCCTTTTTCAGCCAATGCTATGCCCAAATAAGTAATCGCCACAGGATGAGCCAGGTAGACAAAATATGAATGCCTGCCCAATGCCGCAAAAACAGGTTTCAGCCATTCCGGCATACGCCATTCCGTAAAAACAGCAAAAAAGAAAAGGCTGGCTCCCAAGGTATAAATGATGCCCGCAGGGCAAAGCTGCTGGGCTGTATTGATTCCTTCCAGCGGCGTATACCCCCTGGAAAAAATCAGCCAATAATAATAACCCAAAAGCCCCGCCAGAGAAAGCCAGAAAAAAGCTGTCAGCGAGCTGCGGTAGTGCTTCATAAGCTCCTTGAACCAACTGATGTGCACTGCCAGATATCCGCCCAAAACAAAGATGAAGATATAATGCAGCACCCAATAATTGAGACGATAGTCAATCAGGGAGCGCAGCAGGAAATTCTCGACCCCGGCCGAATTGAGCACAAAGCAGGACCAGTAATCAAACACAATCTGAAACGCCAAAAGCCCTGCCAGCCAAAGCATATTCAATCGTTGTACCATCCACACCCATACAGGCATCATCAGATAGAACCACAGCAATATCACCATAAAATAAAGCTGATAGCCTGCCGTGCCAAAAAACATACTGAAAAGCATATAAAACGGGCTCAGGACGCTGGTATCTCCCCACAATACGGCATAATGCACAAGGTAAAACAGTGACCATACCACATAGGGAATTACCACTGTACTGATGCGCCTCTTTAAAAAGCTCTTATAATTGAACGGCTGCGTCAAATCCAAATTATAAAACATGCCAAAAGCCGAAATAAAGAAAAAAATCGGCACACTGAACCTGGTAACCACCTCAAACAGCGCAACCAAGTGCATATTGGCTGCCGGATTGCTCAAATATTGGGAACCGACATGGATTCCCACCACCCCCAGCATAGAAATTCCACGGATATATTCAATTGCTGCCAGTCTTGGTTTTTTTACCCCCAAAACACCATCTCCTAAATTATAATCATAAAGTATTATAGCACAAAAAAAAGCAGGCAACACCGGCCTGCTCAATTTTTTACTATTTTATAGCATTAAAGCAAAAGTATTCATTATACAAAAAACTTTATGCCGTCACAGCTTCCTACTTAATCTGATATTCAATGCACACATTAGAGCTTATCTCAACCGTGCCTGCACTGACCTGTGTCTCAGTCCCATTGTCTGCCCGCAGGCTCATTGCCTTGGCGCCGACCAGATCAAAGGTGGAAATGTTGTTGGTGGATTCGGTGACACTCTGTACACCTACAATCGTTACCCCAAGCGCAGAAGCAATAACATCCGCCTTGCTCCTTGCATCAGCTACTGCTGTGCGCAGCGCAGCATTGGCAGCTGCCCGTTCATCCTTCAGGCCATAGCTGATGCCATGCACCTTGGCTGCACCGTTAGCCAGCGCAGCATCAATCACCCTGCTGGCCTTGCTGATATCATTCACCCTGACCACAAGCGTATTATCCGCCCGATAGCCGGCAGGCTTGGTATAATTGTTCTTCTCGTACACAGGACTTAAATTGTAATTGGTCTGAATATCCTTGCTGAAAATACCAAGATTATTCAAAGCTGCCATGACATCAGCCGATGCCTTGGCATTTTCTGCCTGCGCCAGCTGGGCAGTCTTGCCATTGGCAGTGACACCAAGGGTAACAGTAGCCATATCCGGTACAACCGAAGCCTCACCGCTGCCATTGACCATGATGACCGCCTGCTGCTCTGCTGCCATCGCTACACTGCTCATCCCCAGACACAGCATCATCGCTGCCAGTAAAAGCACTAAATTTTTCTTGAACATAAAATCTCCTCCTTACATCACTGCTGTCATTATACTATCTCAATATGAAAATACTCTGATGAATCACCAGACCACCTTCCGATTCTGAGGACCGAACACTGCAGCCCCAGACATCTGCGGTCTGCTCTTACCACTCATCAAAATGCACACGGTCGCTCTCGTACAAATCCCGCTCGGTCATATTAGGCTTTTCCGGATAGCCCAAGGCCAGAATCGTATGTGGAACGATAGTCTCCGGCAGCTTCAACAGCTCTTTTACCTCCTGGACCCTGTCCTCGGCAGGCCAGCAGCCCAACCACACACTGCCAATCCCCAGGTCATGAGCTGCCAGCACCATATTCTGTGCAGCAATCGAGGCGTCCACCACCCAAAAATCCGGTTCCTCCGGTATAATCCGCTCCAAATCTCCGCAGACCAAAATCCCCAGGGCAGCTCCCCGCAGCGGCGCTGCATAAATACCGTTGGCCACAGCCAGCTTGCCCAGCAGCTCCTTGTTCCGTACCACCACAAAGGACCACATCCTCATATTTACACAGCTGGGGCCGCTCATGCCTGCTGTCAAAATCCTCTTGATATCCTCAAAGCAGATTCCTTCATCAGTAAAACTGCGCACACTCTTCCTGGTAGCCAGTGCTTTCAAAGTATCCATAATCCACAACCTTCTTCCGCTCAAAAACATATTACAGATTACTGTTATTTTAGCATAAAATCTGAGCTCTGCCTATAATATTTTTGTGATTTATATGCCTAAAAGCTCCTGCAGCCATAGATAAACAGTTTGCAAAAAAACAAGGTGAGACAGGAACCTCTATCCTGTCTCACCTTGCTGTTTGATTATTTATTTTCAGTTCTGAATTTTATTTTGCCATCAGCTTTGCCAGCTTATCGGCAAAATCCACAGGATTTTCCGGCATAATTCCCTCGATGATCAAAGCCTGTGTGTACAGCAAATCACAATAATCCTTGAAGTCAGGATTATCCTTGCCATTGGAATGGAGAAGCTGCAGCTTGCTGAACAGATCATGCTTAGGATTCAGCTCCAGGATTCTCTTTGCCTTGAACATAGGATTATCCATTGCTGCAAAGGTATGCTCCATGGAAAGGCTTGGCCCCATGGCATCTGCAACCAGGCAGACAGCGCTGGATTTCAGGCGCGCACTGATTTTAACCTCAGATACCTTCTCCCCCAGAGCTTCCTTGATGTCCTTGACCAGCTCATCATTGTTCTTGGCAATCTCCTCAGTTTCCTTCTTGGCCTCCTGGGATTCAGCATCCTCCAGCTCCAGATCACCGCGGCTGATGGACTGGAATTCCTTTTCGCTGTAGTTTCTGATGGTTTCAATGGCAAATTCATCTACAGGGTCCAGCAGATACAGAACCTCCAGCCCCTTCTCCTTTAAAAGCTCCATCTGCGGCAGCTTCTCGATGGTGGCTTTATCTGCACCGGTAGCATAATAGATCTTCTTCTGATTTTCAGGCATTCTCTCCACATATTCCTTGAGAGAAACCTCCTTGCCCTCCTTGGAGGAAACAAAGAGCAGCAGCTCCTTCAGCTTGTCAATGACATCGCTGCCGGTGTACATGCTGTTATAAATACCGATTTTCAGAGACTTGCCAAACTCCTGCCAGAACTTTTCATATTTTTCACGGTCATTCTTCAGCATCCGCTCCAGAGCCTTCAAAATGGTCTTTTCCAGATTTTTGCCGATAGTTTTCAGCTCACGGCTCTGCTGCAAAAGCTCACGGGAAATGTTCAGTGACAAATCAGGAGAATCAACCAGGCCCTTGACGAAGCGCAGGTAATCCGGCAGCAGATCCTTGCACTTGTCCATAATGAACACATGGCGGGAATAAAGCTGTACCCCCGGCTCATAATCTGTATGATAGAGATTGAATGGTGCCTTGGCAGGAATATACAGCAGAGAGGTATACTCTACATTGCCCTCAGCCTTATTGTGGAATACCTCCATCGGTTCCTCCCACTCATGGAACTGATTCTTGATGAATTCCGTATATTCCTCTTTGGTAATGTCATTTTTGTTTTTTGTCCAAAGCGGCTGCATAGAATTCAGGTTTTTCAGCTCTACCTTTTTGATTTTCTCTGCACCCTCAATGATTTTGCCCTCATCATCACGGGGCATTTCCTCAGTTTCAATGTTCATCCTGATTGGATAGCGCACATAGTCAGAATACTTCTTGACCAAATTCTGGAGCTTCCAGACATCTGTAAAATTCTCCTCAGCATCATCACCGTAGAATGCCTTGCCCAAAGTGATGGTAATGGTCGTACCACGGGATTCCTTCTGACAATCTTCCAATGTGTAGGAACCGTCGCCGGCGGATTCCCAGCGCACAGCATTTTCTTCACCTGCCCTGCGGGTGGTAACAGTTACCTTTTCTGCAACCATAAAGGCAGAATAGAAGCCTACACCAAACTGGCCAATCATTTCCTTATCTGTGATCTCCGCGTTGTCCTCCTTGGCCTTTTGGAGCTGCTCCAAAAATGCCTTGGTCCCGGATTTGGCAATCGTGCCAAGGTTATCTACAACCTCATCTCCGGTCATACCGATACCATTATCGGAAATAGTAAGAGTATGGGAATCCTTGTCAGGCACCAAAAAAATCTCATAATCCTCATTGCCCTCAAGGATAGAACGATCCTTCAATGATTCGAAATGCAGCTTGTCGATTGCATCCGATGCATTGGAAATCAGCTCCCGCAGAAAAATCTCATGATTGGTGTAAATGCTGTGAATCATCAGATTCAGCAGCTCTTTGGTCTCAGCCTGAAATTCATGGGTTGTTTTTGCCATTTTCAATTACTCCTTTATATAAATTTGATCTTCACACAATTATTAGCACTCTGATTGTCTGAGTGCTAACTTCGGTTTCTATAATACATCAAAAAGTCAAAAAAATCAATACTAAATTTCAATATCTCCATGTTTTTACAGCTGCAGACTCTGTATCGCAAAAACAAAAAGCGAAGCGCAATGCCATCTCCTCTGACGAACACATCGAGGACACTGCAAAACCGCTTCGCTGAAAATCCGGCTTATAAATTTATTTTTTAGGATTTTTCTTGGCTTCATCCTTTGCCTTATCATAAGCAGAGGTCGGCCACTGCTGCAGTGTATAGATACCTGCATTCAAAAACTCCGTCACATCGCGCTGCTTCAGATTTTTTTCTTCTATCAGCCCCAAAACGAATCGTCCGCCATACTGCCCCGGCACAAAGAGCTTCATCATCTGGTTGTCAGCCACGGCAACAGAATCCATAACGCCATCGCCATTGGTATCTACCTCTACCTGGCTGGCAGTCGGTCCGCAGATACCATAGCGGAATCCCTCAGCCAGTGTACCGTCCTCGTTGTGGTTGGCAATCTCCACTACCTGAGCATACTCCATGCCATAGGTAGCCGCAAAATCCTTGAGGAATTTTTTTGCCTCCTCATCCTTCATCGTGCCGAGATTGTCTGGAATTTCCGTATTGTCATAGCCATTGATACAAACAATCCAGCCCTTCTTGATATCATTATAGCTGCCCTCAAAAATCAGCACCTCACCCTTGTCATGCTCGTTATAAAGGCTGGCAGGAACAACCTTTGGCTGCGTCGGACAAAAAATGCTGTAGCCATAACGGGAGCTTGTATGCTTATAGGAAAACACAATTGGAGCCTCATTTTCTCCCTGGACAGCTGTATCAGCTGCCGGCTCCGCTGCGGCAGCAAAGCCCGGCACTGCCAGTACGGATACTGCAAATACAGCGGCCAATGCCTTGGATATAAATTTCTTTAGTGCCATTTCTGAATACCTCCAAAATTGAATTATAGCATGTTGTATACGATAATCTATATTTCTGAAAAACCTATGATATCATCATTAAAAACAGATTAAAAACTTTTGATATATTCCATGACCATGAGCAATGCCTTTTCGGCAGCCTGCCAGCGAACCTGCTGCCTGCTGCCGGAAAAAACCTTGCGGACCGCCTCGGTCCCCTTAGTTCCTGCCACGGCAATATACACCAATCCCAAAGGCTTTTCCGGTGAAGCTCCGCCCGGTCCTGCAATCCCCGTAATTCCCACGCCAATATCCGTGTGTATATGGCTTCTGATGCCCTCCGCCATTTCTCTGGCCGTCTCCTCGCTTACTGCACCCACTGCCTGCAGTGTTTGAGGTGATACGCCTAAATGACTTATCTTTACTTCGTTGGTATAGGATACCACACTGCCCATCACATAAGCAGAGCTGCCGGGCACAGCCGTCAGCCGGGCTGTCAGCAGGCCGCCTGTGCAGGATTCAGCGCAGGCAATCGTCAGTCCCTTTGCCTGCAGTGCCGCTCCTGCCCGAGCTTCCGCTCCATCCTCTGCCTCAGCTGCCAGCTCCATGATCTTTTTCAGATCGCTCACGGCTCTCATCTCCTTATTCCTGAACGAGATTACCTACCAAATCCTCTGTAAACCCCTGGGAAATCCGTACCCTGACCATATCGCCAACCTGGCTTGTCTTATCATCCTCAATGTAGATATTGTCATCCACATCATCTGCCTGACGATAGGAACGGCCATAAGGCATTCCCTCCTCGGTATGCCCCTCTATCAGCACCTCCAGCACCTGTCCCTCCAGAGCCTCATTCAGTTCCTGCGAAATCAGGCTTTGTACCGCCTTCAAGTCATGATAGCGATTCTCCATGACCTCCTCCGGAACCTGCCCCGGCATTTCCGCTGCTATGGTATCCTCCTCACGGGAATAGGTAAAAATACCAACATGATCAAAACGCTGCTGCTGCAAAAATTCCTTCAGCTCCAGATACTGCTCCTCTGTTTCACCAGGAAAGCCCACGATAAAGGTAGAGCGGATAACCACACCAGGTATGCGCCTGCGCAGCTTCGTCAAAAGTGCTGTAATTTCCTCCTTGGTATCAGGCCTGCGCATGGCACGCAAAATCTGATTATTGGCATGCTGCAGAGGTATATCAACATATTTTACCAGCTTTTCTTCCTGAGCAAGCACATCGATCAGTTCATCGGTAAAGAACTTTGGATAGCTGTAAAGCACCCTCAGCCACTTGATAGCACTGATTTTGCACAATTCCTTCAACAGTTTTGCCAGGCTTGGCCTGCCGTAAAGATCATGGCCATAGTTGGTGGTATCCTGGGCAATCAGCACAATTTCCCTGACCCCTTTGGCTGTCAGCTGCTCTGCCTCCTGGCATATATCCTCAACAGTGCGGCTCCGGTATTTGCCGCGAATCAGCGGAATAGCGCAGAAAGCACAGGAATTGTTGCAGCCTTCAGCAATCTTGATGTAGGCAGTATATGCCGGAGTGGTTGGTATACGAGGTACTGAGGCATCATAAATGATTTCATTTTGGCTGTTGATGACAACACGGTTGCCAGCCATTGTTTCATTGATGGCCTCCATGATCCTGTTCCAGGAACCGGTGCCGATGATGCCGTCCGCTTCCGGCAAATCATCCAAAAGCTCCTGCCCGTACCGCTGTCCCAGACAGCCTGCGATAATAACAGATCTGCACCTGCCCTTGCCCGGCTCCTTGTATTCTGCCATATTCAAAACCGTCGTAATCGACTCAGTTTTGGCAGCCTCTATAAAAGCACAGGTATTGACAATCAACACATCCGCCTCAGCCGGATCATTCACCAGCTCAATGCCGTTCTGCTGGATGATGCCCAGCATAACCTCTGTATCTACAAGATTTTTCGAGCATCCAAGACTAATAAACCCTGCTTTCAAATCTATGATTCCTCCTTCTTGACACTGCAAGCCTCAAGCCTTAATTCGCATTGATCCTTACACCCTTTACCCATTTATCCAAAAGCTCCTGCTGTTTTTCCTTCGTAAAATCAGGCACATGCCTGAACAGGAGAGGATTTCTCACAGCCAGACGCTTATACGCCAGAGAGGCCGGATTCGTTGGCGTAAAATAAAACCTATTGCTCTGCAAAACCA
>JAQUZO010000144.1 GCA_028691285.1 Anaerovibrio sp.
TGGTAGACGAAAAAAATGCTGTCAGGGAAATCCGTACAGTGGAATATCACGGTCAGACCAAATAAATATCGGTATCCTGGGCTGAGGATAAGAATGAGAGGCTGGGCTTTGTCCAGCCTCTTTTTTGCATGGAAATTTGCAGCGTACCCTCTCTGCCCGGAGCTGCTGCTGCAGCTGTAAAAGACTTTTATATTGTCAACTGTAAACTATTTTATGGTTGACGGTTAACACAAAACCTGCTATGCTTAATTCTGTTTGGAGGCCGCGGTGTTTTATGCCCTGGCGTATAAAGTTTGCAGCAGTTTGCTGCCGACAGAGTTCAGCTATGAGATGGGAGAACAGTATGAGAACAGTAGAAACCAAGGATCTGATTTTATGTGGTCTTTTTGTAGCTCTGATTTCCGTAGGGGCTTTTATCCGCATCCCTATTCCGGTTGTGCCCTTTACGCTGCAGCTGCTTTTTACCATGCTGGCAGGACTGCTGCTGGGAGGCAGGCTGGGTGCACTGGCAGTCAGTGTCTATATCCTCATGGGGCTGCTGGGAGTGCCGGTTTTTTCTGAGGGCGGCGGTCCGGGATATATCTTCAAGCCAAGCTTTGGTTATATCATTGGCTTTGCCGCAGCGGCCTATGTGACGGGGACGATTGCCAACAAGGTGCCTAGTCCCGGCTGCAAGCGCCTCCTTGCCGTCAATTTTGTCGGACTGGGGATTGTGTACCTTTTTGGTATGGTGTACTGCTATTTTATGAGCAATTTTTATCTTGGCTCACCCCTGGCTTTGTGGCCTTTGATTTTGTACTGCTTTATTCTGCCGGTGCCGGGAGATATTTTGCTGTGCATTATTGGGGCACTGCTGGGCAGGCGGCTGATTCCCATAGTGAGAAAGGGGAAATGACAGGATGAGCAGGAATTTGTTTATTACCGGAACAGGCACCGATATCGGTAAGACCTTTGTGACAGGGCTGCTGGTGAAAAAGCTGCAGGAAAATGGGAAAAGGGCGGCCTATTACAAGGCGGCTATGAGCGGCAATGAGCGTCGGCCAGACGGCAGCCTGGTGCCTGGCGATGCCCTGCAGGTGCGGGATATGGCAGGTATCAGTCAGCCGCTGGAGGAGATGTGCCCCTATGTATATGAGGCGGCGGTTTCTCCTCATTTGGCGGCCCGCATGGAAAAAAAGCCCATTGATATGGCAACGGTCCTGGGGCAGTTTGACGAAATCTGCAGCAGCTACGATTATGTTACTGCGGAAGGCTCCGGCGGGATTCTCTGTCCTCTGCGGTTTGATGAAGAAAAAATCCAGCTGGAGGATTTCATCAGAGCACGGCAGCTGAGCTGTCTGATGGTGGCGGATGCCGGTCTGGGCACGATCAATGCCGTTGTATTGACGGCGGAATACATGAAGGCGCATCATATTCCAGTAAAGGGAATTATTTTCAATCATTATGAGACGGGCAATGTGCTGCATGAGGACAATCTTGCCATGTGTGAATATATGACCGGTCTGCCGGTGCTTGCCTGCGTCAGGGACGGAGACAGGGATTTGACGATGGATTTTGCCGTGTTGGAAGCACTGTACGAATAAAATGGAGGTAGTGATAAGATGATTTGGTATCCATACGCACAGATGAAGACTATGAAGCCACCCTATAAGATTGTCAATGCAGAGGGAGTGTATATCTATACAGAGGATCAGAAGCTGATTGATTCTGTGTCCTCCTGGTGGAGTGTCATCCATGGCTACAAGCATCCGGAGCTGAATCAGGCGATTGAAGATCAGGTGGGAAAATTTGCTCATGTGATGCTGGGGGGACTTACCCATGAGCCGGTGCAGCGTCTGTCCACCAAGCTGCAAAGCTGGCTGCCGGGAGACTTGGATTACTGTTTCTTTTCTGATTCCGGCAGTGTGGCGGTCGAGGTGGCCCTGAAAATGGCGCTGCAGTATTATATGAACCGCAATGAGAAGCAGAAGAAACTGGTGATGGCACTGGAAAATGGTCATCATGGTCACGCCATTAATGAGGAGCGGACAATGGTACTGGCGTTGGAGCATGCCTATCATGGAGATACCTTCAAGACAATGGAGGTGGGCGATGATGAGGATTATCATTTTGTTCTGCAGGCCTATGGCAAGAACCCCAATATCGTGCATATTCCTACGGAAATTTCAGCACTGGAGGAAGCCTTTGAGCGTTATCATGCAAGCCTGAACTGCTTTATCGTAGAACCACTGCTTCAGGGAGCAGGGGGAATGCGGATGTATGATATTGCTTTCCTGCAGCGCGCTCGGGAGCTTTGCGATAAGTATGACGTATTGCTGATTTTTGATGAGGTAGCCACCGGCTTTGGCCGTACGGGCAACCGCTTTGTAGCGGATCTGGTGCTGCCGGATATTTTGGTGCTGGGCAAGGGTCTGACCGGCGGCTATATCGGCCATGCTGCGACGGTTGCCAATCGCAAGGTCTATGAAGGCTTTTATGATGATGAACCGGAGCATGCCCTGATGCACGGACCTACCTTTATGGGCAATGCCCTGGCGTGCAGTGTGGCACTGAAGTCCATTGAGCTGTTTGAAAAGCAGGATTATATGGCCAAAATCCGCCGTATAGAGGAGATTACCCGGCGTGAGCTGGAGGGCTTCAGCGATCCACGCATCAAGGAAATCCGCATAATGGGCGGCTGCGTGTGCATAGAGGTACATGACGCAGAAAACCTCAAGGGCTATCAGGAGTTTGCCTATGAGCGAGGCGTGTTCAGCCGTCCGTTCCTGAAATATCTCTATGCGATGGTGCCTTATGTGATTGCCGAGGCGGAGCTGGTGCAGGTGCTGAGTGTGATG
>JAQUZO010000145.1 GCA_028691285.1 Anaerovibrio sp.
GGGCAGAGCTGACCACATTTTATGCAGTGCTGATGATGGTTAACGGCATGGCGCCGATTTTGGCTCCTGTGCTGGGAGGCCAGATTCTCCTTTTGAGCAGCTGGCATGGAATTTTTGTTGTACTGGCAGGCATTGGCATGATTATGGCCCTGGCGACGCTTATTTTCAAGGAAACACTGTTGCCGGATAACAGAATCAAGAGCTTTGGCGCAACCCTGAGGATTTTGCCGGAGCTGCTCAAAGACAGGTATTTCATGGGACACTGCCTGCTGCAGAGCTTTGTTTTTATGTCGTTTTTCTGCTATATCGGCAGCTCTTCTTTCATTTTTCAGGGAATCTTTGGAGTTTCTGCACAGGAATTCAGCTTTATTTTCGGCGGTCTGGGCATCGGGATGCTGGTTCTGGGACCAGTGCCTGCCAAGCTGGCAGGCAGGGTTGCCGAGAGCAGGATACTGCTGACGGCTGTGGCAGTACAGATTGTCAGCGGCCTGCTGTTGCTGCTGGCCTTCGTTTTCACCGGCAGCCTTTGGATAGTGCTGCTGTTTTTAGCCGGTTGTGTCATGCCGATTTCGGTGATTGCGACGGTCAGCTTTTCCCTTGCCCTGAACAGACAGGGCAGGAATGCCGGAAGTGCTTCAGCTCTGCTGGGCTTCTTTTCCATGTTCCTGGGGGCGATAATGATGCCGGCAGCGGGATATTTTGGTACGGCTACGGGAGTGCCGATGTCCGTCTTGATGCTGCTGGGATTTGTGCTGGCAATGGTTTGCTATCAGACTATGATCAGGCCGGATCATGAGTGATACTGTGCCCTGCCTGTCAGCTGCTCCTTTGACTGACTATCTCTTGACATTTTGCTGTTTTCTAGTAAACTTTTAGTTGAACAGCTGATAAAATGGCACTTATCCACATATTTGCTGTGTATAACACCGACAAGCTGTGGATAAGTGCTATATATATGTAGATAAAATATGTCTATGATGTGAAGCATTGAGTATTTATTGTGGAAAACGGGAGGTTTTACTATGTCCTTTAAAGAGATTGCACCGGAAAATTTTAAGGAAAGCGTATTTAAAATGGTTGGCAGGGACTGGCTGCTGGTTACCGGTACAGTTGACGGCAAATCCAATGCCATGACTGCTTCCTGGGGCGGCATGGGCATCATGTGGGGAAAGCCTGTGGCCTTTTTGGTCATCCGTCCTCAGCGCTATACCAAGGAATTCGTTGACAAATCAGATAGGCTGGCCATTTCTGTTTTAGGTGAGGATAAGCGCAGCCTGATGAATTATTTTGGGACTGTTTCCGGACGGGATGAGGATAAGATAGCCAAAGCTGGACTGACCAAAATAGAGGACAGCGGGCAGGTTTATTTTCAGGAGGCCAGGACGGCAATGATTTGCCGGAAGCTCTATGTCCAGGAGATGCAGGAGGGCTGCTTTGCAGACGCCGCCAGCAATGAAAAATGGTATCCCAATAAGGACTATCACTTCATGTATATTGTGGAAATTGAAAAGCTGCTGATAAAGGAGTAAACGATGATGTATGATTCTGTAGCCGGTCTGCTGGATTTGGTTCATCAGGCTGTTTCTCCCTGGCATACAGCGGCTGCCTGCAGCATGAGACTGGAAAAAGCGGGTTTTCAAAGGCTGGAGCCTGGCGGTGAATGGCATCTGGAGCGTGGAGCCAGCTATTATTTGGAGGTCTTTGGTTCTGCTGTTTTTGCCTTTGCAGTGGGCAAGGGGAATCTGACTGAGTCCAATGCCCTGCGGCTGGCTGCTGCCCATACGGATTTTCCAGGGCTGCGCATCAAGCCTGCTGCCAGCATCCTCAAGGAGGGCTGCGGAGAACTGAATGTGGAGCCATACGGCGGCATGATGCTCGCCAGCTGGCAGGACAGACCACTGTCCATTGCCGGTAAGATTGCTCTGCGAGGCAGCTCTGCCTTTACACCAGAGCTGAGGCTGGTGGATTTTGCATCGCCGCTGCTGACCATCCCTTCTCTTGCCATTCACATGAACCGCAAGGTCAACGAGGGAGTGCCCATTCAGAAGCAGAAGGAAATGCTGCCACTGATGGCGGTTTTGGGCAAAGATGGGGAGCAGGATTTTTTTGCAGCCTGGCTGTCCGACCGTCTTGGCTGTGCCAGGCAGGATATACTTTCCTATGAGCTGAACCTTTATCCCTGGGAGCAGGGCTGTCAGCTGGGTATCGCCGGTGAAATAGTCTCTGCGCCCCGCCTGGATAATCTCACCTCGGTGGAGGCATGCCTGAAGGGGATAGAAGCCGCAGCCTCTGCTGGTGATCTGCAGGGGCTGAGGGTGGCAGCATTTTTCGATAATGAGGAAATTGGCAGCCGTACCAAGCAGGGGGCTGGCTCGGCTCTTCTGCTGCAGATATTGGAACGGATTTATGCTGCACTGGGCTATACCGGGGCGCAGCTTTGGCAGTCTGTCAGCGGCGGTTTTATGCTGTCGGTGGATGTGGCTCACGGCTTTCATCCCAATTATGGAGAAAAGTATGATTTGACCAGCAAGCCAATGCTGAACGGGGGTGTGGTGCTGAAGCAGGCAGCCTCCCAGTCCTATGCAGGTGATGCGGAGGCTGTCGCTGTCATTTCCGAGCTTTGCCGCCAGCAGGATATTCCCTGCCAGCGCTTTGTCAATCATTCCGACCAGCCAGGCGGTTCTACTCTTGGTTCTATTGCTTCTGCTCTGGTGCCGATGCGCACCATGGATATCGGCGTGCCTCTCCTGGCAATGCACTCAGCCCGGGAGACTATGGGAGCCGCTGATCAGCAGGCACTGAACGAGCTCATAGGGA
>JAQUZO010000146.1 GCA_028691285.1 Anaerovibrio sp.
CTAAGCTCCGTATTCTGCCAAAGATGCCGGCAGCCCTTTTTCAGTGCCATAAAATACAGGCAAAAATTTCCGCCGCCAATCAGCATAAAAATAATCAGGACGATTTCCGCAGACAGATTGTGAAAATCCCCCACACTGCCGTTGGTAGTGGCAAAGCCTCCCGTAGCAATAGTTGACATCGCCAGGTTGACAGCATCAAAGCCTTCCAGGCCGCATATCACCAGCAGGGCAGTCAGGATGACGGAAAAGAAAATATAAATCAGCAGCAGAGCATTGGCAGTTTCCTTGATGCGCGGCACCACCCGGTTTTCTACCGGCCCTGCCCCCTCGGCATTGAACATCCTCGCCGCACCGCTGCCTGGCTGCGGAAACATGGCTATATAGATAACGATAATGCCCAAACCGCCAATCCAATGGGTAATGCTCCGCCAGAGAATCAGGCTGCGCGGCAGCGCATCAAGATTGCGGACAACCGAGCCGCCTGTACAGGTCAGCCCGGAAACACCCTCAAAAATACTGTCCACCACGCCCAGATAGTGTCCTGCCAAAAACGGCAGTGCAGCAACCAGCGGCATCAAAAACCATGCTATCCCCGTCACGGCAATCGCCTCACGGATTGTCAGGCTTTCATGGTCCAGACTGCCTCTGTTGTTCAGCAGCACAGCTATTCCCAGGCTCACCAGAATCGTCCCGGCAAAATCCACCGCACAGGCTTCGCCCCAGTAAAGTGCGGCCGCAAAGGGCACGCACAGAGACAGGCTGACGGCAAACTGCAGACGGCTCAGCACATAAAAAACAACATTAAGGTTCATCCTGTCTCACCTACCAATGCCTTTCTCTGAGTCCTGACCATGCACCGTTGATAATCAGCAAAAAGGTAAAGACATTTATTTTGCCAATTATCATCAGCAGGCTGCAGTACAGCTTTACCCAATCCGGCAGCTGCCGTACCTCTTCTGCCGCCAGATGGAACATCATCATCGGCCCGGAGCTGGTAATGCAGGCAATCACCATGTCCATGGTCTGCTGCATATTCAGCCCTGACAAGGACAGCACCAGCAGGGAAACCAGCAGTGTAAGGAAGAACATGAAAAAATACCCCAGGATGCGCTCAATGATTTTTTGCGGCACCACCTTGCCGTCGATGACAATATGCACGACCATATTGGGATGCAGGGTGCGCTTCATTTCCGCCAGGGAGCTCTTTATCAGCACCTGCAGGCGAAAAATCTTGAACCCGCCGGAAATAGACCCCATACAGCCGCCAATCAAAGCCAAAACCATGAGGAAAAACTTGTCCACATCATCCCAATGGTACATATTCTCCGCCATAATGCCGTTGGTACAGCCGAAGGAAACTACATGGAACAGGGCATTGCTCACAGCATCGGGCAGGTTGTAAAATTCCCTGAGATACAGATGCACCGCAATCAGCAGGGTAAAGCCCAAAATCAGCCCGGCAAAAATCCGCATTTCGCTGCTCCGCCAGGTTTCCTTCAAAAAACGGCTCTCCTTGTAGTCTATCGCCTGCCAGTACATGAAAATATTGCAGCCGGCAGCAGCTACCCCCAAAAAAGCGGTAATTGCCACCCAGCCGCTCAGCTTGATTTCCGCATTGGGAGTATAGCAGCCGCCGGTAGATATAGTCACCAGAGACATATTCACCGCATCGTATCCCGATAAGCCGCACAGCCAGTACAACAAAATCCCCAATACCGTCACCAGGACATAAATCCGCAGTATCCTCAGGGATGTCCTGTCAATGCGCTGCAGGGTAATCGCACCCGTCCGCAGGCTGCCCGGCAGCACAAAGGTAGCCCCGAAGCAGCCGCTGGTCCCCAGCAGCACCGTACTCAGCAGCAGCAGCACCATATACCCTCCCAGCCATTGGGACAGGCTGCGCCACAGCACAATCGCCGCATCGGCCTCATAGGGCAGATCCATGACGCCCGTGGTGGTAAAGCAGGATATGCTGTCAAAGAAGGCACTGAAAAAGCTCAATTCCCCGTTAAAGTAATAGGGCAGCCCGCCAAAAACAGACATCGCCCACCAGCTTGCAAAAAGGAATGTCGCACCGTCCAGAACGCTCAGGCTTTCCTCATGTCTGTTCCCTCCATAGCCTGCCAGGCAGATGCCGGCCAGCAGTGTAAGGGCAATGGAGCCCGCCAGCGCCTCCGAGGACTCCGTCAGACCCATGTAAAGGCTGTAGCACAGCGGCACGGTCTGCAAAAGACCGCACATCAGCAGAATCCTGCCCATCAGCAAAAGAACCAATCTGTTCATGATTATATATCAATCCTCTTGAAAGTATTTCAGCACATTTTTGGAATGCTTGATCTGCACGATGATAATCGCCCTGTCCCCAGGCTCCAGCACAGAATTGCCATTCGGCACAAAGGCCTCATCTCCCCGTACATAGCCGCACACCAGACATTCCCTGGGCAGCGAGGCATCCATCAGCCTCTTTCCGGCTACCCTTGCCCCCTCCTGCACCACCACCTCGATGGCCTCTGCCTTGGCTCCCTCCAGCAGGGAAACGGAAACTATGCCGCCCCGGCGCACAAAGGCCAGCACCTCGCTGGCTGCCAAAAAGCGGGAGGACAAAACGATATCCACGCCCACTTTTTCCATCAGGTCAATATATTCATAGCGGTTGACCTTGACAATGGTCTTGGCTACTCCCATGTGCTTGGCCATCAGGGCCAGCAGCAGGTTCAGCTTGTCGTCGTCGGTCAGGCAAATCATCACATCCGCATCATCAATGCCCTCAGACTGCAGCAAATCAATGTTTGTGCCGTCACCGTT
>JAQUZO010000040.1 GCA_028691285.1 Anaerovibrio sp.
GCGTCATTGCTGTGGATCCAAATTTCATTCCCATCGGTACAAGGGTCTATATTCCGGATTACGGTGAAGCCGTAGCAGAAGACATCGGCTGGAACATCCAGGGCAATACCATTGATATCGCCTTTGAGACCCATGAGGAAGCAATCTATTTTGGTCGTCAGGTAGTTGAGGTCTATATTTTGGATTGAGCGTTCTCAGCCACGAAAGCCGGCTCTGCATAAATGCTGTGATGTGAATTTTGACATCGCGGCATTTATTTTTTTGCCTAAAAATAAATGTTGAAACTTCTGTCTAAAGATATTAAACCATTCTGAAAATATGTGCTATAATATTTAATATATTGTAGCAATAAGGCTCCGTGCCAAAGCTATACGAAATGAGGTGGACACATTGACGCACCCTTATGTACAGAAATTTCTCTATGTCCTGACAGCATTCCTTCTTTTGGCAGGTCTGGCTCCACTCCTGCCAGATGCCTGCACCGCAGCTGCAAACTCACCGAAGCGCCATGTACGGGTAGGCTATTACATCACACCCGGCTTCCAGGAATACAATCCGGCTACCGGACAGTATCGGGGCTACAGCTATGAATACATGCTGGCGATTGCCCAATATGCAAACTGGGAGTACGAATTCGTTCCAATTGATTTCACTACCGGCATCCAAATGCTGGAAAGAGGCGAGCTGGACCTGATGAACAATGTCTCCTTTCTGACCAGCCGTACGGACACCCTGGAATTTTCTGCTCTGCCCTCCGGCAGAAACTACACATGCCTCGTGATGCTGCCGGAACGGTCAGAAGAAATAGCCTTTGAAGAATTCGACAAGTTCAGCCGCCTCACTGTCGGCATCGTCAAGAACCGAAGCTATACCGAAGCCTTCCTAGCCTACTGCCGGGCGCATGGCTTCATGCCGAAGATTGTCTACTACGCCAACACCAATGAAGCACGCCAGGCCTGGCAGAACGGTGAATTTGATGCCTATGTCGGACCGTCCACCTACAATGCAAATTATCATGTCCTGGCAAAATTCTATCCGGAAGAATATTATTTTGCCACGACCAAAGGCAACACACAGCTCATTGGAGAACTGAATGAAGCAATGAATACCCTGCTGACAGATGACAGCTATTTTGCCTACCGTCTGTATGAAAAATATTATGCCAATATGTCAGAGGAAAACTCCACTCTGACGGATATCGAAAGGGCATATCTGCTCAATAATCCGGTCATCACCGTCATCTATGATCCGACTTTCTATCCTGTCAGCTATCGGGACAAGGACGGCAATTTTGCCGGTGCCATGCGTGATATCTATGATCTGATCAGCCAAAAAACCGGCCTGCAGTTCCAGTATGAATCCCACAATGCCGACCTGGAAGCAAGCACCTCTGATATGTCAGGCAGGGACTATATCGTCAGCGAAATGCCCTATGACTTTTCCTGGGCCTATCAGCTCGGCGTCAACCTTACCCGTCCTTTTGCCAATATCTCATGCATGAAGGTCAGCCGCAGCAACGATGAAGACGGCGGCATCATGGCCATCGTTGACGGTTACTTCCTCGGCAGACTCTGTCAGGATGTCTATAAGGACAGATACACCTATGTTGCATATCCTGACACCAAGGCATGCATTGATGCCGTCAAGGACGGCAGTGCCGACTGCACCTTCATGACCTCCTACGAGTATGAACATTACTCCAGTCAATCGGAATACCGTACCCTTTTCTACAAGGTTGCCAACGAGCTTGACTATCAGATTGCCGTCGCCGTTTCCAAGGACTCAGCCCCTGAGCTGAAGACCATCCTGGACAAAGCAATCAACTCCATCAGCCGCGACGAAATCCAGAATATCCTGAAGCGCACCACTCTGGTGGCCCAGAAGCCCGACCTCATCACACTGCTCTATCAGCATCCTTCCACGACCTATCCGCTGGTGCTCATCTTCAGCCTGCTGCTCATCATTGTCGGGGTTGCCCTGACCAAGCGCTACACCGCTCAGAAGAACGCACAGGCCATGCGTCTGAAAAACGACCAATTGGAAGAGGCTACTGCACAGGCCAACTCTGCCAACTCCTCCAAGAGCAGATTTCTCGCCCAGATGAGCCATGAAATACGCACTCCGATGAATGCCATCATCGGCATGACGGCCATGGC
Source organism: Anaerovibrio sp. (assembly GCA_028691285.1). Taxonomy (GTDB): domain Bacteria; phylum Bacillota; class Negativicutes; order Selenomonadales; family Selenomonadaceae; genus Anaerovibrio. The sequence goes on from JAQUZO010000040.1 coordinate 2,157, forward strand.
CCATAAACATGCAGAAAATCCGCAGCGCATCCGGGAATATCTGGGCAAAATCGATATATCCTCAAAAATGCTGCTGAGTATAATCAACGATATTTTGGATATGTCCGCCATTGAAAGCAACAAGCTGAAAATCGCCCATGAGGTTTTCGACCTGAAAAAGGTACTCACAGGCATCTCCGCTGTCTATTACGGTCAGTGCCAGAGCAAAGGCATTCAGTTCGACATGGTCCTCAACGAGCTTGAGGATGAAATTCTCATCGGTGATGCCCTGCGGGTAAACCAGATTCTCATGAATCTGATATCCAACGCCTATAAATTCACACCTGCGGGCGGCAGCATCCATATTGAGGTATCAGAGCAAAAGGACAAGGAACTGACAACCTTCATCCGCTTCACCGTAACGGACACCGGCTGCGGCATGTCTGACAACCTGAAAAAGCGGCTGTTCCGCGCCTTCGAGCAGGAAAGCGCCGTTACTGCGCAAAAGCACGGCGGCAGCGGACTGGGGCTTGCCATTACCAAGAACCTGATTGACCTGATGCACGGCGCCATTGATGTCACTTCGGAGCTTGGGAAAGGAACAACCTTTGTAGTAACTCTCCCCTTCGATATCTCCACGGACAATATCCGCCCTGATGTAAACCTTCTTAAAGACATCCATGCACTTATCGTCGACGATGATGAAGGCGTCATCGAATACACAGGTGAGGTCCTCGGCCACATGGGCATCAGTTATGACAGTTCCAGCTCAGGCGAAGAAGCCCTGGAACTCATCGAAACCAGTATACAGAACGGCAATCCTTACGATGTCTGTCTCATTGACTGGAAGCTGCCCGGCATGAGCGGTGTTGAGCTGATAAAGAAGATCCGGCAGCTTGAACCTGACTCCAACACTCTGCTCATTATCATTTCCGCTTACGATTTATCTGAGGTTGCGCAGGAAGCGCAGGATGCAGGCGCGAATATGTATTTAGGCAAACCGTTCTTTCAGTCTACATTATTCAATGCACTGCTGTCAGTCAAGCGCCGTCATCCGGTGCCAAAGAAATCAGAAAAGAAAACTTATGATTTCACAGGCAAAAAGGTCCTGCTTGCAGAAGACTTCGAGCTGAACCGTGAAGTAGCACTGGACATCTTTGAAGAAGTCCATCTGGAGGCCGACTGTGCTGAAAACGGCAGGGAGGCTCTGGAAATGTTCACTGCCTCTGCTCCCGGCACCTATGACATGATCCTGATGGATATCCAGATGCCGGAAATGGATGGCCTGGAAGCCACCCGTGCCATCCGGAAATCAGCTCATCCGGAAGCTGGCACCATACCTATCTATGCCATGTCTGCCAATGCCTTCTCGGAGGATGTTGCTGAATCCCTGAACGCCGGCATGAATGGGCATATTGCCAAACCAATCGATACCGATGCACTGTTTAAGCTCCTAGATAAAGTGCTGAACCATACAAATTTATGACTGGAGGTCTTTATACATGAACATTGAACAACTGAAAGCCGCTGGCATTGATTACGAGGACGGACTGCACCGCTTTGCAGACAACCAGCGCATTTATGAAAAGTATCTGCGCAAGCTCACAGAGGTGACTCTTCTTGATGAAGCCAGGACCGCTCTGCAGAATCATGACCATGAAACGGCCTTTGACTGCTTCCATAAGCTCAAAGCATTTGTCGGCAATCTGAGCATACCTCCCCTTTATGAAAAAGTCCGCAATCTTACCGAAACCCTTCGCCAGGGAAACGGCTCTGATGATGATATCCTCGCACAGATTGCAGCCATCGAGGGGCTTTTTCAGAAAATCATAAAAGTTATACAGGAAGAAGGCTGATTTCGATGTCCCAGACCATACTGATTGTCGACGATTTGGAAATCAACCGTGTCGTTGCCAGAACGATTTTTGAGGAAAAATACAATATCCTCGAAGCTGCCAGCGGCGAAGAATGCATCGAACTGGCTAAAAAGCACCCCCATGATATTGACCTGATTCTCCTCAATCTCGTCATACCCGGCATTTCCGGCATGGATATCCTGCAGCTGCGCAAGGAAGGAAAGATATTTCCCAACACGCCTGTTATCGTCCTGACTGCCAGCGAGGATGTCCCTACCCAGATCCATGCCTTCAATCTTGGTGCCATCGACTATATCACCATTCCTTTCATCCGTGAAATCACAGTTTACCGTGTTGCCAACGCCCTGTATTTCTCCGAGCAGCTTATGGAGCTGGAACGACAGAAGGACCGTTTCCGGCTGAAAAGCGAAAAGGATCTGATGACCGGACTCTTCAACAAGGTTACCACGGAGGAACGCATTGAAAATGCATTGGCTGTCAGAACAGGCGGGGCCCTGTTCCTGTTCGACATCGACAATTTCAAGGACATCAACGATACCTTTGGCCACTCCTACGGTGACAAGGTCATCTGTGAGGTCGCCCACTTCATCAAGTGCCAGTTCCGCAGCAGAGACTGCATCGGACGCATCGGCGGTGACGAATTTGTTGCCTACATGGATGACATCCATGACCGTGACACCATCCGTCACAAAGCCGATGCCATTTCAGCAAACCTGAAGGACAGCACCTCCAACCAGATCAGCAGCAATATAAATATCAGCTGGGGCATTGCCTGGAAGCCAGAGCATATCGGAGCTGATTATGCTCATCTTTTCAAGACAGCCGACACTGCTCTGTATGAAAAGAAACGGAATGGCAAAAACGGCTATCTCATCCTGGATGTTCCAGCGCCGGATGATATTTCTCCTGCAGCCTGCCCTCCTGTTTCTCTCTGACACAGCCGCCAGAAAAATTTACACTAAAAAAGGTCAGATGAAAGGTTCATCTGACCAAAGCCACAGTATCCGACAAAAAACAAAAAGGCTATGGAACAGCTTACCGCCCTGTTCCATAGCCTTTTTGGCTTTATTTTGCTTTCAATTCATAAATCTGCCGCTGCAAATCATTGTACATCTCCATTGGCAGCACAACCAAATTCTTGTCATTGCTGCGCTGAACAAAAATAGCCTGCCCATCGGCATGCGCTTTGTCAGCGTAAATGGTGAACTCCTTTAAAAAAGCTGAAGAAGAAACTGCTATCACAATCTGCACCTCCTTTAAGGGCATGCCGTCAGAACATATCCCTTTTCCACAATAAAATACCGCACATGGCAGCCAGCATACCGGCTATGCCAAAAATACATACGAACGCGCTGGGACTGTCGGACATAGGCACCGGCACATTCATGCCAAAAAAGCTGGAGATAACCGTCGGAATAGCCAAAAGAATCGTCACAGCAGCCAAAAATTTCATGACCTGATTCAGGTTGTTGGAAATAATCGAGGAAAAGGTATCTGCCAGTCTCGCCATGATCTTGCTGTACATCTCCACCATTTCCCTGGCCTGCTTGTTCTCAATGATGACATCCTCCAGCAGATCCTCATCCTCCTCATAATATTTCAGCATTGGCTGCATGGAGGTTGTCGTGCGCAGGCGCATCAGCTTATCCAGCACCGCACCGTTGGACCGAAGCGATGCATTGAAGAAGGTCAGTGCCTTCTGCAGCTCCAGGAGCTTCAGAATTTCCTGATTCTTCATGGAATGTCGGAGCTTGCTTTCAATTTCATCAGACTGCTTGCTGATCTGGCGCAAGTAACGCAGGTAGAAGGTTGCCGAACGATACAGAACCTGGAACAGAAACCGGGTTTTCTTAAAGGTGCGGAACAGACGGGCACTCTTCTCATTAAAATAAGACAGCACCGGTGTTTCCTCCAGACATACAGTAATGATATAGTCCTCTGTAACGATAATCGCCAGCGGGAGCGTATCATAGCTTCCCTGATCACGCACTACCGGCACATTGGTCAAGATCATGACACTGTCATCCTCAATGTCAATATGAGAGCGCTCCTCATCATCCAGCGCAGAACGGAGAAAATCCGGTTCAACCTCCGTCAGGTTGCTCACTACCTTCAGCTCGTAAGGGGTAGGGTCGACAATGTTTATCCATGCACCGCTTTCCAGGGTCTTTAAACTAAGCTCTTGCAGCGGGCCGCTTTCAAGAGATTTGTAAATCTTCAGCATATCAAAGGGTCTCCTTTCAGGACGGAGACTGCAGCCAAAGCCTTTACAGTATATTATTGCAGCAGGCAGCAAACGACGGATGCAGTCTCCCTATTTAATTTTGGTTTATCCTTGGGTTCAGGGCCTGCGTCCATCGTTTTCACCTCACATTTTAACTACAGAATGATTTTACCATAACGATATTACTACCAGTGGACTATCTTCGTCAAGATACTTTTTTAAGGCAGGGCTTTCATGGCAGGAAAAGGCCAGAAAACAACCATTGCCTTGCCTTTGATCAAATCAAACGGCACAAATCCCACATCAGGAAAGCGGCTGTCCTCAGAGTTGTTGCGGTTATCCCCCATCACAAAAATATGCCCTGCCGGAATCGTCACCTTCGGATAATCACCGCGGCACTTGCTGAGAATATAATCCTCTGTCTGAAGCTCATCATTGACAAACACATTGCCATCCTTGATCTCAATAGTATCACCAGGAACTGCAATGACACGCTTAATGAAATCACGGCTTTGATCCTTGGGATACTTGAAAATCAAAATCTCGCCCTTCTCAGGAGCCCGCAGATTGTAAATCAGTCTGTTCACAATCAAACGCTGCTGATTTTCCAAGGTAGGCATCATGGATGGCCCCTCCACCAGGTACGGCTCCACCAGGAAATTGCGGATAATCATCGCCAGAACCACCGCAATAACTATTGAAATAACCCAGTCCTTAATTTCTTCACCTAAATTCTTCACCAAAGCACCTCACAGTCAAAATTTGATTATAAATGTCCCTACAATGAAAAATAGAGGCTGCACTGAAAGGCAGCCTCTACAATTATCAGGATCAGCGCTTCTCGCGGATACGAGCAGCCTTACCGGTGAGGTTACGGAGATAGTACAGCTTAGCACGGCGAACTACACCGCGGCGCTTAACCTCAATCTTATCCAAACGCGGAGAATGTACTGGGAAAGTACGCTCTACACCAATGCCGCAAGAAATCTTGCGCACGGTAAAGGTCTCACGAACGCCAGAACCGGAGCGGGCGATTACTACACCCTCAAATGCCTGGATACGCTCACGAGAACCCTCGACAACCTTAACCAGGCAGTTTACGGTATCACCCTGCTGGAAAGACGGAATGTCGCTTCTGAGCTGTTCCTTTTCTAATTCCTGAATAATGTTCATGTTATTTCCTCCTCTTTACAGGCGTTCGTGTCAAGTGTTGAATTCTAATATAGCCTTGACCAGAGGACCGCCCAAATACCTTAATATATTATCATAAATCCTGCAGCACGGTCAAGATTTTTTTAGGAGACAATTATTCTGCTCATCGCTTCACGCACAACCTGCTCCGGCACATCTTTCCTGCCGGTCACCGAGCCAATATCCTCCATGAGAATCCAGTTCACTTTGCCGCCCACAGTTTTTTTATCATGGAAAATATCCTTGTACAGCATGTCGACAGTACATCCTTCTGCCCTGACCGGCAGGTGCAAAGACTCAATCAGGCTTATCACGCGTGCTGCGGTATCCGGCGCAATCATTCCCAAGGCCTGGCTGATATAGGCTGCACATACCATCCCGATTGCCACTGCCTCACCATGATTGTATCTGCTGTAGCCGGTATTCTTCTCAATGGCATGTGCTGCAGTGTGCCCAAAATTCAGGATAGCCCTCAGTCCCAGCTCCTTTTCGTCCTGACTGACCACTTCCGCCTTGATTTCACAGGAACGGGCCGTCATGTACATGGCAGCCTGATTTTCCAGTGAGGCTGCTGCTTCCATATTCTCCTCAAGATACCGGAAAAATTCTTTATCGTAAATAATGCCGTATTTGATAATTTCACCCAGCCCGGTGCAGATTTCTCTCCCAGGCAGTGTTTTCAGTGTATCCAAATCCATAAAAACAGCCTTTGGCTGATAAAAAGCACCTATAAGATTTTTACCGAGGGCATGATTGACCGCCACCTTGCCGCCCACACTGGAATCCACCTGCGCCAAAAGGCTTGTCGGAACCTGTACAAAGGGAACCCCGCGCATGTAGGAGGCCGCAACAAAGCCTGCCAAATCACCTACTACACCACCGCCCAATGCGAAGACAGGCGACTTCCTGTCCAATCCCATCTCAATACATTCAGTGAAGAGCCGTTCTGCCATAGCCAACGATTTGGAGCTCTCTCCGGCAGGTATCTCATAAATTCCCGCACAAATCCCTCCCTGATGCAAAAGCTGCTGCAGCCATTGCCCATAACGAGGACCTACATTGGTATCAGTAATAATCAGCCCATTGTGAGAAAAGCTGCTGTTCTGACAAAAACTCACAATCTCCTGTCCCAGAGCATTGCCAATAAAAATCTTATAGCTGTTTATCCCCAGCTCTACGGGTACGATTCGCATACAAAAACCATCTTTCTAAATCACAAATAAAATCACCGCAGGACAATCAGTCGATGAGGCTGAGGTTTCTCATGACCTCCTCCACCTTGTCGGTATTGACAGGCTTGGAAGCATACGCATCGCAGCCCTGACGAAAGGCTTCATCCACATAGCCCACATCCGCCAGGGCAGTCATCATAATAATCTTCAAATGCTCAGCATCCGGTACATCGTTCTGTTTCTCCAGCTGGCGAATCACCTTCAAAACCTTCAGCCCGTCGACCTTGGGCATCATGATATCAAGACACAGCAAATCATAGTGCTTGTTTTCCTTGATGGAATCCATATAGAGGTCAACAGCCTCCATGCCGTCTACAGCCAAATCCACCTCTCCAAAGGACGACATGAATTTCTGCAAAAAAGCACGGCTGATGCGATCATCCTCAGCAACTAAAATTTTCATAACACTTCACTCCTTATCATTCATCTTATCCTCACAATATTTTAACAGATCCAGAATATCTTCGTCAGGCTTTTCGTCATTTGCTGCCGCCGAGGGCTTATGCAGCTCTGCCAGCAAATCATTGCTGCTGGAATTTTTGTCCGGCGCATCCCAATAGGGATTCAGTATAACCGACTGGTCCTTCACCTCTGGATCTGCTTTCTGCGCTAAAAGCAGGGGGATGATAAAAGAAAAACGGCTGCCGGAGCCAGGTCTTGACAGCACATGGATTTCTCCCTCCATCGCAGTGACCAGCTCCTTGACAATCATCAGCCCCAGTCCTGTTCCGCCAAACTTTCTGGTGGTGGAGCCGTCCACCTGGCTGAAGGGCTTAAACAGCTTGTCCTGAGCGTCGATACTGATACCGATGCCCGTGTCCTCCACATAAAATTCCAGCAGCTTCTTGACACCTCGCCTGAAGGTCTTGACGCCCAGCGTAATAGACCCTTTGGGCGTAAACTTCAGGGCATTGCTCAGCAGATTGTGCAGTATCTGACGCAGGCGCAGCGGATCGCCCTTGATGTACTGAGGAACCCTGCTGCAATCAGGATAGATAAAATTCAGTCCCTTGCCTACAGCTGCCTGACCGTGCACCTGTCCCATCCTGTTCAGCAGGGCGTACAGATCCATATCAATCTGCTCAATGGCCATCTTGCCGTTTTCCAGCTTGGCATAATCCAAAATATCATTGATAATGCCAAGCAAATCCTCCGAGCACTGCTTCGCGGCCTGAAGATTTGCTTTCTGCTCGTCATTCAGACTGGTGCGCATGGTAAGATTGATCACCCCCATCATACCATTGATAGGCGTCCTGATTTCATGACTCATGTTGGCAAGAAACTGCGTCTTGGTATTGCTGGCAATCTCAGCCAGGCGGCGTGCCTCCATCAGCTCCTTTTCCCGGCGCTTGCGGCTGGAAATATCAATCATGGTCAGCACAATCTGCTTTTCATTTCCCTTCCATACCTGAGTCAGGAAAAACTGCAGCCAAACCGGCTCCTCCGTGACAGTGGAAGTAATCGCAGCGACAAATTCAGCAGAAAAGCTGTCATCCAGGATGGCAGCAGCAACATTATTGTGGACAATACAGAACTTGCATTTTTCTGCATAGCCGCAGCCCTTTTCCGTACAGTGGACACATTTGAACATAGCTCCAAACTGCCTGCCCAATGCCTCATGGTAGGTTCCGCTCACAGTTTCCAGCGCAGCCTCATTGACATCCACCACTTCACCGCAGCTGTTCATGCTGCAGATGCCGATTTTTGCCACCTCGAACACGGAGCGCATATAATACTGGTCGCTTTCGATTTTGCGTGCCATGCCATGTATACGGGAAATATCGCGAAATACAGAGGTACTGCCGATTACCTCTCCGCGCTGATTGTGCCGCGGAGAACAGGTAGCAGAAAGGTACACCGGCGTATCCCCGTGCATTATACCGATATTTTTGCTCAGCCCTACCGTCCTGTCCTCCTTGATTGCCCTGGTCATGGGACAGAAAAGGCGCTCCTTGGTTTCGATATTGATAAGCCTGCAAATCTGCGAAAAGGAAATCCGGGCGTCAGGCTGGAACTCATATTCAAAAATATCTTCCGCAGCCCGATTCATATAGACAATATTTCCCCCGGCATCTGTCACAATGAAACCGTCTCCCAGCAGCCCCAGGATACTTTCCAAATTCTCATAGGAAAAAGTCTCTGTCATATCTGTCTGCACAGCTAACGCCTCCCCTGATACCTGGCCGCCTCAGTGATCATACACGCCATCGCAGACAATGGCAGCTGCTGCGCCACTGCCCCCATTTCATAAGCAGCCTTCGGCATGCCGTACACGACACAGCTCTCCTGATCCTGTCCCAGGGTGACGGCACCTGCCTCCCGCATTTTCAGCAGTCCCCTGGCGCCGTCTGCACCCATGCCCGTCAGAATGACTCCCAAAGCACCGTCTCCTATTCTTTCAGCCACTGAATCAAACAGCACATCCACCGAAGGACAGTGTCCGTTCACCTTTGGCCCATGGTTTACATCCAACTGCATCATGTCGCCAAACTTTTTTACCATCATCTGTTTGTCCCCCGGCGCTATATAAACATAATTGCTTTTCAGCCTGTCTCCATTCTCCGCCTCCTTGACTCCTAAAACACATTCGCTGTTCAGGCGCTCCGCAAACAGCCTGGAAAACATGGGCGGAATATGCTGCACCACCACAATTGGCGGCAGCGGAGGAGACAGCTCCTTCAAAATCTGGGACAAAGCCTCCGTGCCGCCCGTTGAAGCTCCTATGGCAATCAGCTCCACCTCCTTGGCCGGCAGAGGCATCTGCGGTCTGCCTGGCGCAGCGGCAGGCTTCGGCCTGCTGCCTACTATTTCGTAGCTGACACACTTCCTGGCCGGCTCCGCATCAGCCTTGCGCACCAGAGCCTCCACACGCTTCAATTCTCCATTTTCGTGGGAATCCTCCGGCTGTGCCCCGTGCAGCAGCGCCCTGCCATGCTGACAGGCCAGTTCAATCTCGCGGACCAGCGCATCTATGTATCCTTTGGTACTGAAGGTACTGGATGGCTTTTCCAAAAACGAAAAGGCACCTGCCTGCATTGCCAGCTCCTTGTAAATAGAGCGTGAGCTTGACACGATGGTCGGCAGGTTGTACTGCACAATCAGCCGCTTCAGAAATTCAATCCCGTTCATATTGGGCATCTCCACATCCAGGATCATAACCTCCGGGTCGAACGAAAGAATCTTGTCTCGGGCTTCAAAAGGATCGGCAGCCTTTTCTATATGGCTGCCCTCAGGCAGTCTGCTCTTAAGTCCCACATTCAGAACTTCCCGGAACAACATAGAGTCATCCACTATTAAAATCTTAATTGCATCCATACCTGAATCACCTCTTGCGATAAACTGACGGCATAATATATTCAAAAGATGCCGTCTGTCTATCAATTACCTCTGAATGTCCCACAAACAGGAATCCTCCCGGCTCCAAAAAATCACAAAATTTCCTGACCAGTGCATCTCTGGTCGGTGCGTCGAAATAAATCATAACATTGCGGCAAAAAATGACATGAAAGGGTTTTTTAAAGGGAAAAACCGGCGTCATCAGATTGAACCTGCGGTACAGGATTTTCTGGCGCAGGCGCCCGACAGCCTGATAGCTGCCATTCGCCAGGCGTGTGAAATACTCAGCCCGCCACTGAGGCGGCAGGCTGCTGACAGCCTCCTCCGTATAAATTCCCGCTTTCGCCGTATCAAGAATATCATAGGATAAATCTGTCGCCAACAGCATGGTATCCCATTGAGGGCCGCGCGCCTCAAAAAAATCCATCAGCTGCATTTCCAGGATATAAGCCTCCTCCCCGCTGGAGCAGGCTGCGCACCAGGTACGCACATCGCCGTCCGTCACGGTACGCTCCAGATAAGGCAGCACCTGCCGGCCAAAAAAATCGAAATGCTCAGGCTCCCTCATGAAAAAGGTATGATGTGTCGTAATCGCCTCCGCCAGCAGCTTCAGTGCCGTACCGGAAGCATCCTCCTTCACATAAGACAGGAAGCTCTCATCATCAGCAAAACCAGACTGTTCCAATTTGTTGTTGAACAGTTTGAACAAACGAGACTCCAGCAATGCCTTTTTCTCTATGGTAAGCTGGATACCAAAATTCTGCTGCACAATCTGGGCATATTGCCAAAATAAAGCTTCCTGCATAAATTTCCTTCCCCATTTTATCCATG
>JAQUZO010000147.1 GCA_028691285.1 Anaerovibrio sp.
AAGGAACATCATGCGCCTTCAGAGATATCTTCAAATCGAAAAAATCCTGCTGCTCCAGGATATGTACATGCTGCAGAGCTGACTCCACCAGTGCTTCGGCAGTGACGCTGCCATACTTTTCCAGCAGTGCCCTGTCCAGGGAACCGGCATTCACTCCTATGCGGATAGGGATGTGATATTTCTTTGCTTCCTGCACCACAGCTCTGACATTTTCCTCGCCGCCGATATTGCCAGGATTCAGCCGCAAAGCGGCAATTCCCTGCCTGATGGCTTCCAGTGCCAGCTTATAATCAAAATGGATATCCGCCACCAAAGGAACATTGACCTTGGCAATAATATTTCCCAAATTAAGAGCCGCTGCCATATCCGGCACTGCCAAACGCACAATATCACAGCCCGCAGCCTGCAGTGCGTTGATCTGGGCCACAGTGGCTCCGGTATCTGTTGTTTTGGTATTGGTCATAGACTGTACCGAAACAGGCGCTCCATCCCCGATTGGCACATCGCCAATATAAATTCTGCGAGTCTTTTTCCGTTCTATCATGACTATATCCCACTCTCTATTTCATAATATCATTGAAAGTTGTAAATATCATCAAGCTCACCAGCAGAATCACTCCTGCCGCCTGAATATAGTACATTGCCTTGGGACCAAGAGGCTTTCCTCTCAGACCCTCCAGCACCAGCATCACAAAATGTCCCCCATCCAGAGCAGGTACAGGCAAAAGATTGATCAGCCCAAGATTCAGGCTCAAAAAAGCCGCAAAATTCAAAAGCGGTAAAATTCCCTGCTGAGCCACCTCGCCGGCCATCTGTGCCACACCTACAGGTCCCGACAGCTCAGCGGCACCGGCACCCTGCACTACCTGCACCAATGCCTCCGCCATCGCCGTCAGCACGAAAACCACCTTCTGCACCGCCAGGCTTGCTGCCTCGCCCAGGCCGGGACTGTACATATCCACGCTGCTGGTAATGCCTATTACAGCCCGCTTCGTATTCGGTTCCTCCTCCGGAATCAAGGTAGCTGCTCCCACAGCAGTGCCGCGCTGGTAGGTAATCTTGAATGGCCGTCCGGCAGAACCCTGGATGCTTTCAGAAATATCCGTCCACTTTTCCACATTCTGCCCATTGATGGTCAATATCCTGTCGCCAGCCTGCAAACCAGCCAGAGCCGCAGGACGCTCAGACACCACGGTGCCGATTACCGGCTCATAAGAAGGCGTCGCTACACCGGCAAAATAAAAAATCCCGAAGAAAATAAACAGAGGCAGAATAAAATTCATAACTGACCCTGCCAAAATCACCAGCATCCTGGCCCAAAGAGGACGGCGGAAATAAGCTCGCTCCCCCGCATCCTCCTCATCAGGACGAATTATCTGCTTGGCTGAGTCCCGGTCTCCGCTCTGCTCCATGTTTTCCACTATCTCATAATCCATTCCGGCAATTCGATTGAAGCCGCCCAGGGGAATCATGCGAATAGCATAAAGAGTCTCACCATATTTGCAGCTCCACAGCCGCGGGCCAAAACCAATCGCAAACTCATCCACACGCATCCCCGTCAGCTTGGCCGTCACGAAATGTCCCAGCTCATGTACCAGGACCAAAAGTCCAAAAACAAATATAGCCGCTGCAATAGTTGTCATTCAATCACTCCTTGACAAGCAATTCATCTTCTTTATAGCCTTTGCAAAAGCTCTCTCAGAGCTTTGCCAGCTCCTGACGGGTAAACTCCCTGGCCCACCTGTCAGCAGCCAAAAGCTGCTCCAGGCCCGGCTGCTGTTCAGACCTGCCTGCCTCCATTGCCCGTTCAATCATGTCATAAATCGTCAGGAAGCCTGTCCTGCCCTGCAAAAACGCCTCCACTGCCGTTTCGTTGGCAGCATTCATGATACACGGCATGGTACCTCCCATACGACCTGCCTCAAAGGCCAGCTTCAGACCACGGAAGGTATCCATATCAGGTTTCTCAAAAGTCAGCTTTGCCAGCTCATAAAAATCCACTCGCGGAAAGGCGGAGCTCACCCGCCGAGGATAGGTGAGAGCATACTGGATAGGCAGCCGCATATCTGTACAGCCAAGCTGTGCCATCACAGTACCGTCCTGATACTGAACCATGGAATGCACAATGCTCTGAGGATGTACCACCACCTGAATCTGATCATAGCTTACATCATAGAGCCACCGTGCCTCGATTACCTCCAGCCCCTTATTGACCAGAGAAGCTGAATCCACGGTGATCTTCTGCCCCATATTCCAGGTTGGATGCGCCAAAACATCAGCCTTGGTCACATTTGTCAGCTCAGAGGCCTTTTTGCCTCTGAATGGCCCTCCGGAAGCAGTCAGAATCAGCTTTTCTACTGCAGAGATATCCTGTCCCTGCAGACACTGGAACAATGCGCAGTGCTCGCTGTCCACAGGCAGGATATCACAGCCCATTTTCCGTGCCTTTGCCATGACCAGCTCACCGGCTACGACCAGTGTCTCCTTGTTGGCCAGAGCTATATCCTTGCCTGCCTCCAAAGCTGCCATGGTAGGCTCCAGCCCGGCAAACCCCATCAGTGAAGTAACCACCACATCAGTCCCCGGATAGGCAGCTGCCTCAATGACAGCCTGACGGCCTCCGGCCAGCTTGGTTTGTCCGCTGTAGCTCTCCTTTAATCTCTGATATGCCCCTTCATCAGACAAAACCGCCAGTTCCGGCTGAAATTCCTCAATCTGCTTCTTCAGCAGCTCATCACTGCTGTTCGCTGCCAGGACGGATATATGGAATAAATCAGGATTTGCCCGTACTACATC
>JAQUZO010000148.1 GCA_028691285.1 Anaerovibrio sp.
TGACAATCTGTTTCAATGTCTTTACACCGGCCCTGTGACCGGCAGTGCGAATCAGCCCCTGGCCAGTAGCCCATCTGCCATTGCCATCCATAATAATAGCCACATGCTGTGGCAGCTGATCCTTTGTCAATTCCTCAAGATAAGATTTATCCGAAGCATCATCATTTTTCTGGCTGCCAGAAAACAATTTTTTCCACACGATGATAACCTCCTATATCAAGAAAATAAGCCCCTCTAAAGAACTTCAGAGGGGCATGTGGTTATTTTAGTTTGGTCTGTGCCAAAGCACCTGCCAGTCTAAAATCATCAAGGAGCAACAATCGCACCTACAGGACAACCTGCTGCGCAAGCACCACACTCAACGCAAGCATCCTCGCTGATCTCATAATGAGTCTCGCCTTCGCTGATTGCCTCTACAGGGCAAGTACCTGCGCAAGCACCGCAGGAAATGCACTCATCACTGATTTTGTAAGCCATTACCAGACACCTCCTTCAGCAGCCTAGCTGCCAATGTAATCTCTAATACCCCGTCCTCAAGGCATCGCTGCCTGATGACGTAATATTCATCCTCCTCCAAAGAAAAAAAACTCTTCGTCGGACGAGTGATAACTGAATTATACCTTATATCGGTCTCATTTAGCAAGCCCCTGGCCAAATCCCAGGGCAGCCCTACTACATCAGGCAGCATAGAATCTCCCCCAATGAATCAAAGCCATTACAGCCGAAAACAAAATCAAACCTCCATGATTTCCTTTTCTTTGGCTTCCTTCAGAGTATCCACCAGCTTGATATATTTATCAACGGTTTTCTGAATTGATTCCTGTCCCTTTTTGGAATCATCCTCCGTAATCTCCTTGGCCTTTTCCAGCTTTTTCACTGCATCATTGCCGTCACGGCGGATATTGCGGATGGCAACCTTTGCTTCCTCTGCCTTCTTGCCCACGGTCTTGACCAGCTCCTGACGGCGCTCCTGAGTAAGCTGAGGAATGGAAAGGCGGATAGCCGTACCGTCAGAATTCGGTGAAAGACCCAAATCAGACTTCATGATAGCCTTCTCGATATCGTGCATCAATGCCTTTTCCCACGGCTGAATCACAATCATGCGCGGCTCGGGAACTGACACCTTTGCCACCTGGTTCACAGGCGTCGGTGTACCATAGTAATCCACCATCACCTTATCCAAAAGAGCCGGTGTTGCACGGCCTGCACGCAGGGAACCAAATTCACGCCTCAAAGCTGCAATGGATTTTTCCAGGCGTTCTTCATTGTTAGCAATAATCTCTTTTACCAAAATCAATTACCTCCTACGGTAGTGCCGATAACTTCACCGACAGCTGCCCGGTAAATATTTTCATAGTCCTCAATATTGAATACAACCAGAGGTATGTCGTTATCCATACACAGGCTGGTTGCTGTAGTATCCATAATAGCCAGGCGGCGGGCCAGAATTTCAGAATAGCTCAGTGCATCGAACCTTTTGGCATCAGGATTCTTGTTGGGATCAGAATCATAAATGCCATCTGTGCCCTTCTTGCCCATAAGAATGACATCCGCCTGAATCTCAGCCGCCCGAAGAGCTGCCGTCGTATCCGTAGAAAAATACGGATTGCCCGTACCCGCGCCAAAGATCACGACCCGCCCCTTTTCCATATGGCGGATTGCCTTGCCGCGGATATACGGTTCAGCTACCTGACGCATTTCGATAGCAGTCTGGACTCTGGAAGGCACCCCTGCCTGACGCAGCCCATCCTGCATAGCCAGAGCATTCATGCAGGTAGCCAGCATCCCCATGTAGTCAGCCTGTGCTCTGTCCATACCCTTGGCACTGCCGGAAAGCCCACGCCAAATATTGCCGCCGCCTACAACGATAGCAACATCTATGCCTTCTTCGTGCACCTTTTTAATCTGCTGGGCAATATCCTCCACTACAACAGGATTAATACCAAAGCCCTGATCTCCCGCCAATGACTCACCACTGAGCTTCAGAACAACACGCTTGTATTTAGCTGTTCCCACTAAAATCCCTCCTAGTCACGAGAAAATAACACTCTTCTGATTATACGCTTTTAAAAAGCAGAGAACAACAGCTTGTCCTCTGCTTTTTTTGATATTTAATTTCTTATTTGATCTGAGCTGCAACCTCTGCTGCAAAATCCTCGCTCTTCTTCTCCAGGCCTTCACCCATCTCAAAGCGCGCGAAACGACGAACCTCTGCGCCGTTCAGGATATCCTTGATGGTCTTGTCGGAATCCTTGACGAATTCCTGCTCAACCAGGCATACTTCCTTGTAATACTTGTTGATACGACCATCAACCATCTTCTCAACAATCTTCTCCGGCTTGCCTTCCTCCAGTGCCTGCTTGCGCAGAACCTCACGCTCATGAGCCAGGGCTTCCTGGTCAACATTGGAGCGGTCGATGCACTGCGGCCTTGCAGCTGCAATCTGCATAGCAACATCCTTGCCCAGAGACTCCTCGCCGCCAGACAGCTCAACAATGACACCAATCTTGCCGCCCATGTGAATATAGGTAGCCAGCTTGCCATCTTCGGAGGTATAAACTTCAAACCTGCGGAGAGACAGCTTCTCACCGATGGATGCAACAGCCTCGGTCATAACCTCAGCAACCGTCTTGCCATCCAGGATGGATGCATTCAATGCGTCCAGGTCAGCAGGGCGGGTATCAACGATATGCTCTGCAATCTTCTTGACCAATGCCTGGAATTTTTCGTTCTTGGCAACAAAATCGGTCTCAGAATTGATTTCAACGAT
>JAQUZO010000041.1 GCA_028691285.1 Anaerovibrio sp.
TGCACTGTGCTTTTAATACCCGTATCATGAGTGTCTGCCATGACGGCACGAGCCGTCATAAACTCTTGACAACCATCACAAATAAGTTATACTGATTTTAGATAAATTTTCGTCAAAGAATATATTTCACGATAAGCAGCAGCATAAACCTCAAAGGGCAGAGCCGGTAAAACCGGTTCTGCCCTTCTTTGTATAAAATCATTGCATATAAAATTATAAAAGCTGTAATACACCACTATCTGCGGCTGTCCCGTCCCATTATCTCGTAAGCAAGCTCGGCATTCTGCATGGCAAGCTGCCGGAGATTATCAAAAAGCTGTTCATTCTGCCGGCTGAAGTCTTCCCGATTCTGCCATTTGAGACGAATCTTTTCCATCAAAGCCTCCAGCGATATATCCTCCAAGGATCCTGCTGACTGTTCTCCTACAGACTCCAGGAAACGGTCCACCTTGGGGTCATAGGAAAGCCCAATCATCGGTACTCCCATAACACCGGCAAAAATCAGGGCATGGAGCCTGATGGATATGAGCAGGTCCATATTGCCCACAATGGACAGCAGCTCATTGGTATTGTATTCCTCCGGCAGTATCACCATGTCATTTTTTGCCATGGCTGCCACCTGCTCGGCGGTTTTGACATCCTCGGGATACTGCATCGGCAGAAAAACCACCTGAGCTCCCAGCTCCTCCACGATACAATCCGCCGCCTGAGCGGCTACCTCCTTGTACCGGCGCATACCGCACCACTCCCGCACGGAAATGCACACCAGCGGCCTTTGCCCTACGGCTGCTCCCTGCTGCCGCAGGATATTCCTGCCCGCCTCCCGGTCCACCTGATGGATAGCATGCACAGGGTCGGCTGTCGGCCTGACAGGAGGTCTGGTGATGCCCAGTGCTTCCAGCTCTCCAAGAGAGCCGCGGTCACGCACGGTAATCATCTTGACCCGATTGCCGATATACCCCATCGCCCAGCGGGCAAAGCGTCCGTTAATCGGACCGATCCCCTGGGCGTACAGCATGACAGGCGTACCTGCCAGCTGTGCCAGCCAGATAATCAGCAGATAATAATACAGGCTGCGGCGGCTGGTAACATTCTGCAGCAGGCTGCCTCCGCCGCTGATAAGCAGATCAGCCCGGCGCAGGACGGCAAAAATCCCCGGCAGATCCAGCCAGCCCACGGCCTTTACACCGTGGCGCTGCCTGGTATTCTCCGGGTCAGCAGATATCACCGTTATATTAACTTTGGGATTAAAATCCGATAAAACCTCTACCATAGCCGCCAACATAGCTTCATCGCCGGCATTTCTGGAGCCGTAATATCCGGAAATTACAACATTACTCATGCTCTGTTGTCATTCCTTCTAATTCTATTCGTCATATTATTTCTTCTCAGTTGAAAGCCGGGGAGCTGCATATCTGATCCACAAATGCACCAGCAGCATACAGACTGCTCCCACGCAGGCTCCCAGAATCAGTCCGCCCAGACCGCGGGCAAAGGACATGAAAATCGGCGACCTCATGTGTGCAAAGGTCTCCACCATAGAGCCCTGCCCGATGGTGGCTACCAGCACCAGCATAAACAGCACCATCGTTGGCCACTTGCGGAACCATGCCATCGCGGCCAGCAAAAAGGCTGGATGCCCAATCATGAACTCCTTGGTTCTTGGCCTTGCATACATGGCCTGCTCCAAAAATGCCCTGAACTTCAGCTCCAGCGGCGAAACCGGCATGCCCATGGTATGGCCGGAACGGGCCACAAAGACCACCCCGGCAATCAGGACTGCAAACAGGCCCAGCAGAGTCTTTACCTTGACAGGCATATCCAGCATCTTTTTCAGCTGCTCCAAAAAGCCCTCTGTATCATCCATTTTGCCGTCAAAAACATCAAACCGCTGCAAAAAGCCCACAGCCACCAGAATAATCGGCAGAATAAAGGTCAGCTTGATACCCCGGAAGATATTTACCTCCAGCAGATATTCCGTGTCTGCCAGAGAACCGGACAAATATGCAGCACCTGTATAGGATATCGCACCGCAGACAAACAGTGCCAAAGCACCGGCTCCCACCATACGCAGCAGCCCCGCCTTGGGAACACATGCCCTCTCCCGGATTTTATCCAGAATCCACAATATTGAAAGCGCCGGGAACACATTGGCTGCTGCCAGAGCTGCCAAAATCCTGACCTTATTGCCGTGCCCCATCAGGACAGGCCCCGCAGCTGCCAAAGCAAGCACTGCCAGCATACCGTACAGATATCTGGATTTCAGTCCCGGCATAACCAGGGACAGATACAGTACAACTGCCGCCGCCGTGCCTGCCATTACCAGGGCACGCAGCCAGGCAGAGGGATAAAAATGCTCAAAGATGCCTGCCCTGCCCATCGTAAAGCCCTGTGCCTCCAGCTTGTCCCGCACTCCGGCCACATAGGTCAGATTGGTTTTCAGCAGGCTCATGCCCGGAGCGGGCTTTTCAAAGGTTTTCAGCAGATTGAACCGGATGTTGCGCTCATCATCTGTAGTATCCCAGCGGTCAATTGCCTCTGTGACCTTCATTTTTTTCTGCTCATCCTTCGGAATGGAATAGAGGCGGGCAGACTGATAGTCAAGCCCCCTGGCTATGTCCAGCATACCGTCCTGAGGGAAAAACTGCAGCTGAGTGACGCCCTCAATCATGCCCAGTGTCAGGCCGCGCTGCTTCATCTGCTCTGCCGTATAATCCGCTTCATCCGGAGCACCCAATGCCTGCGTGCCGGAGAATACGATGCCTGACACCCTGAAGCCGTCCAGACGGTCAAAGAAGGCATCAATATCATCCCGGCTGCATTGACGGTAATTGGTCGGACGAGCCAGCACATAAAAGCCCGCATCATTGACAGCCTGCATTTCATCGGTCGGCATACCCAGGTCCATTTTTTCAAATTCCTCGTAATTTGCCTTGACCTCCAGCACACGCTGGCCGCTCACTGTCATCTCACGCACGCGGTCTGCACCCAGACGGCGCACCAAATCCTCATGCACCTCCTGGAAGGTCTGCTGATGATGCCCGGTGATATAGACATTGGTTCCCTTGACCTGACCTGCCTCAATGAGCTGCCGCCAGCCTGAATCGCTGATGGAACCAGTCTGATAATTGGCCAGGATGGTACTGCCGTTCAGAGCCGACGCTTTGCCGCTGACATTCAGCTTCTTGAAGGTGGTCTCATAGACAGCAAGTGAGGTAACACCTGCCTCCTTTGCCTCCGCCATCACCTTCTCAGGCGATACGCCCTCCTTTTCCGCCAGTCCTACCAGATCCTCGTAGTCCATAATCAGCTCAACGGAACGATTCTGGCTTTCCACCTGATGCCGCTGCACATCAATAATCAGAGAAGCCAGCAAGCCGGCTATGATTACCGCTATCAGGAGCCTGTTGTATTGAAAATGCTTCATTTTCCTCTATCCTTAAAGACTAAATTCTATTTGCTTTGATAACGATTTGTCCATCCTGCTGCTGCACATCATCGATTTCTGCCCGCACAGGAGAATTGTACAAATCAAAAATGAGAATATCCCCAAAGAAATTCCCCAGCACAGCCTGTCCCAAAACGGCATTGCGGATATCCAGCCTGGTCATGTGAAAATACAGACCTCCATCCTTGGGCAGGACCCTGCCCTCCAGAGAAATGTCTGCCATGCGCCCCAGCAGCTTTACCTGGCCGGAAGCGCTGATTTTATCCCTGTCCATGACTGTATGCAGATTTTCTACCTTGTCCAGCTTTTTGGCAAGCATATCATGCAGTGCCTGCTGGGTAATGACACCTGTCAGCTCCAGCTTGTCCGCAGCACGGACAGCAGAGCCGTCATGAGCATCCAGTGCCGAAAAATCCGCCTCCACACCCTCGCCGTGCAGGGTGAGCTTCTCCACCTGAATATCATTGAGCTGTGCCTTGTCCACTATGATATCCAGCCGATCCATCCTGCCCGTAAAAAGCAAAAAGCCCGGCATGGCCTCTACATGGACCGAAACATTTTCTGCCCTGGCCGCTTCTTTGATCTTGTTGGCTGTATTCAGCTCTACCGCAAGAGGCAGGGCAAACTGGCACAAAACCGCCGCCAGCAGGACAAGCAGAACAATAATAACCGTTTTACGCATCCTCTGCCTCCGCCTTATAACTGATGATTGGCCTTTGCCCGCAGGAACGCCTCAATGAACATATCCAGCTCTCCGTCCATGACCGCCTGGGTATTGCCGGTTTCGGCACTGGTACGATGGTCCTTCACCATATTGTACGGATGGAACACATAGGAACGGATCTGGCTGCCCCATTCGATTTTCTGCTGGTCGCCCTCCAAAGCGGCAAGCTCCTGCTCCTTTTTTTCTTCCTCCAGCTCAAAGAGCTTGGCACGCAGCATTTTCATACACTGCTCGCGGTTCTGGATCTGGGAGCGCTCATTCTGGCACTGCACGACTACGCCGGTAGGCTCATGAGTCATGCGCACGGCAGAAGAAGTCTTGTTGATATGCTGACCGCCGGCACCGCTGGCACGATAGGTATCCACACGCACATCGTCCATATTGATTTCCACCTCAACGGCGTCATCCAGCTCCGGCATGATATCACAGGCACAGAAGGAGGTATGTCGGCGGGCAGCTGAATCAAACGGCGAAATGCGCACCAGGCGGTGCACGCCCTTCTCGGATTTCAGAAATCCGTAAGCATTGTGCCCCTTGATAAAGAGAGTCGCAGACTTTACCCCCGCCTCGTCACCGGGCAGCAAATCCGCCGTTTCCACAGAGAAGCCATGCCTTTCTGCATAACGGCCATACATGCGCAGCAGCATGCTGGTCCAGTCCTGTGCCTCAGTTCCGCCTGCACCGGCGTGGAGCGTCAGGATGGCATTGTTGGCATCGTACTTGCCGGAAAGCAGAACCTCCAGCTGCAGCTCCTCCAGTGCCTTGTCAATGGCATCCATATCTGCCCGGACATCAGTCTCCACGCTTTCGTCCTTGTCCTCCATGCCGATTTCCCACATCACCTGGACATCGTCATACTTGGCAAGAAGTGCCTTATATTTGTCTACGCTGATTTTTACATCATTCAGCTCCTGATTTATCTTTTGAGCTTCCTCCGGATTATCCCAAAAGGAAGGCTCTCCCATTTTATACTCCAGCTCTGCAATCTTTTCCTCTTTATGAACTACATCCAGAGCCTTTTCCATCTCCTTCAGACGCCCCTGGAGAGCCACTATTTCCGGCTTCAAATCCTCCAGCATCAACAATCACATCCTTATCTTCAATCCCCCGGCGGGGGAAACAACCTGCACCCTTATTTTTTATCCCTGCCGCAGCAATTCTTGTATTTCTTGCCGCTGCCGCACGGACATGGAGCATTGCGCCCAATCTTGTCCTCATTCTTTACCGGCTGCTTGACAGCCGCATCCGATTCATCACCGTGATTTTCCCTGGCCGCCGCCATGCGCTGCTGAGCCTCACGCTCCATCGCCTCCTGCTGCTCCTGGGTAATGATGTTGACACGGAAAATCAGCGACGCAATGTCCGTCTGGATCGTGTCTATCATCTGGCCAAACATTTCATGCCCCTTGATTTTATACTCAACCAGCGGATTTCTCTGGCCATACGCCAAAAGCCCGATGCCCTCGCGCAGCATATCCATGCGGTCGAGATGCTCCATCCAGCGATTGTCAACCACACGCAGCATGATGATTTTCTCCAGCTCGCGCATATTGTTCTCGCCAAAGAGCTTCTCCCGCTGGCTGTAGGACTCCTCCGCCACCTGATTCAGGAAGCTCTGCACCTCATCGCGGCTCAGGGACTCCAGCTCCTCCAGCTTCAGTCGGCCCTGCGGCGCATAGATGCCCTCAGCATCCTTGATGAGTGCATCCAGGGACCACTCCTCCGGGTAGAGCTTTTCATTGGCATACTGATTCATCTCAGACTCAATGATGCCGCCCAGCATGGTCAGGATATGCTCACGGAGGTTCTCACCCTTGAGAACCGCCCTGCGCTCGCCATAAATGACCTCACGCTGCTGATTCATCACATCGTCATACTGCAGCACATGCTTACGCATATCAAAATTGCGTCCTTCAACCTTTTTCTGAGCGTTCTCAATAGAACGGGTAATCAGCTTGTGCTCAATCGGGTCGTCCTCACCCATGCCCAAACGATCCATGATGCTGGCAATATTGTCGGAACCGAAAAGCCGCAGCAAATCATCCTCCAGGGACAGATAGAACCGGGACTCACCCGGATCACCCTGACGGCCTGCACGGCCTCTGAGCTGATTGTCGATGCGGCGGGACTCGTGGCGCTCCGTACCTACAATGAACAGACCGCCCATATCCGGCACGCCCTCACCCAGCTTGATATCCGTACCACGGCCCGCCATATTGGTGGCTATGGTCACGGCATCCCTCTGGCCGGCATCAGCAATGATTTCTGCCTCCTGCTCATGGAATTTCGCATTGAGGACACTGTGAGGAATATTTCTGCCCTTGAGAATATGGCTCAGCTCCTCCGACTGGGTGATGGAGGTTGTACCAATCAAAACAGGCTGTCCCTTGGCATGGATTTCTCCGACAGCATCAGCTACAGCCTTGTACTTGGCACGCTTGGTCTTATAGATTACATCCGGATGGTCGATACGGGCTATCGGCTTGTTGGTAGGAATCACAATGACCGGCAGCTTGTAGATTTTCAGGAACTCATCTTCCTCTGTCTTGGCAGTACCGGTCATGCCTGCCAGCTTGCCGTACATGCGGAAATAGTTCTGGAAGGTAATGGATGCCAGGGTCTGGGACTCGCGGCGCACCTCCAGCCCCTCCTTGGCCTCAATGGCCTGATGCAGTCCGTCCGAATAGCGGCGTCCTTCCATCAGTCGGCCGGTAAACTCATCAACGATGATGATTTCCCCATCCTTGACCACATAATCCCGGTCGCGCTTCATCAGGGACTTGGCGCGCAGAGCAGCGGTGAAGCAATGGGACAGCTCTATATTTTCAGGGTCATAAAGATTCTTGACCCCAATCAGCTTTTCAATCTTTGGTACGGCAGTATCCGCAGGAGCTACGGTCTTGGCCTTTTCATCAACGGTGTAGTCGACACCCTCCCTGAGGTTTTCCACTGCCTTGGCCATCCGCAGATAGGAATCCGTGGATTTGGTGCCTGGTCCGGAAATAATCAGCGGTGTCCTTGCCTCATCGACAAGGATACTGTCCACCTCATCCACGATGGCAAAATTCAGATCTCTCTGCACCATCTGGTTCAGCTCCACCACCATATTGTCGCGGAGATAGTCAAAGCCGTATTCATTGTTGGTGCCAAAGGTAATATCGCAGCCATAGGCAAATTTGCGCTCAGGAAAATCCATATCATGGCGGATCAAGCCTACAGTCAGCCCCAGGAAATTGTACAGGCGTCCCATTTCGATGCTGTCACGCCTGGCAAGATAATCATTGACTGTAACAATATGCACGCCCTTGCCGGTAAGCGCATTGAGATAGGTCGGCAGTGTAGCCACCAGGGTCTTGCCCTCACCGGTACGCATCTCGGCAATCTTGCCCTCATGCAGACAGATACCGCCCATGAGCTGCACATCAAAATGGCGCATTCCCAGCACTCTGACCGAAGCCTCACGCACTACCGCAAAGGCCTCCGGCAGAATATCGTCCAGAGTCTCCCCTGCTGCCAGGCGCTCCTTGAATTTATCAGTATAACGGGTCAGGGAAGAGTCGCTCAGATTGTGCAGCTCCTCCTCATGCGAGTTAATCTTATCTACAATTACCTGCAGTCTTTTTATCTCTTTATCATTATTATCGCCTAAAAAACGCTTTAATATACCAAACATGAACTCACTCCTAATCAGCTTTCCTTCTATGGAGAATGACAGAATATACACAAACTCTACATTAGTTTATCAAAGTATGTGATATAAGTCAAAAAAATGCACTGTTTAAAATATTTTTTATAAAATTTCGCCGGCCGGCAGGATTATATCGGCCATACGGCGAATAAGACAACCATAGAACCAGAAAGGGGATGTTATTTATGGCAACATTCACTATTAGAGGAAAAAATGTAGAAATCACTCCCGCACTGAGAGACTATGTGGAGAAGCGTATCGGCAAGGTAACCCGCTACTTCAAGGAGGTTGGTGATATCTCCGTACTGCTCAGCGTATCCAAAGACCGCCAGAAGGTCGAGGTAACGGTTCCTGTACAGGGCGTACTGCTCCGCGGCCAGGAAGTAACCGATAACATGTATACCTCCACTGACCTGGTCATCGAAAAGCTGGACCGCCAGATACGCAAGCATAAGACCAAGATGCAGCGCCGCTTCCGTGACGGCACCCTGCTGGATGAGGCATTCTCTGCTGCCCCTTTTGCAGCAAGCGTTCAGGATGACGAGGACGAGTTCCCTGTTGTCAAGAAAAAGAAATTCGCTGTGCGTCCAATGGATATTCAGGAGGCCATCATGCAGATGAACCTTTTGAACCATGATTTCTTTGTATATCGCGATGCCGATACTGAGACTGTCTGCGTGGTTTACCGCCGCAGTGACGGCAGATATGGTCTCATAGAATCTGAATACTGATATAGAACAGCAAATAATTAAGGCACTGAGTGTGATATCGCCCGTCTGGAAGCGGGACATATCAGCTCAGTGCCTTTTTCAGCATTATACTGCCATATTACAGAACCTTGGACAAAAACAGCCTTGTACGATCCTCTTGTGGATTCTCAAAAACCTCCTGAGGTACGCCCTGTTCAATGATCCTGCCTTCATCAACGAAGAGCAGCCTGTCTCCCACCTCGCGGGCAAAGCCCATCTCATGGGTGACCACCGCCATGGTCATGCCGTCATTGGCCAGCCCCTTCATGACATCCAGAACCTCATTGACCATCTCAGGGTCCAGTGCAGAGGTAGGCTCATCAAAAAGCATCACCTTCGGCTTCATGGCAAGGGCGCGGGCAATCGCCACCCGCTGCTGCTGGCCGCCGGAAAGCTGCGGCGGATAGGCATCCGCCTTGTCAGACAGCCCCACCCGCTCCAAAAGGGCACGGGCAGTCGCTTCTGCTTCTGCCCTTGGCACATGGCGCACCTTGACAGGTGCCAGCATGATATTGTGCAGCACCGTCATGTGCGGAAACAGATTGAAGCGCTGGAATACCATGCCGATTTCCTCACGAGCCTTGTTGATGTCAGCCTTGGCAGTCAGATCAATGCCGTCTACAACCACAGTGCCGCTGGTAGGCTCCTCCAGAAGATTCATGCAGCGCAGCAAAGTGCTCTTGCCGGAGCCGGATGGCCCGATAATGACCACAACCTCCTGCGGATCAATATGTAAATCAATGCCCTTGAGAACCTCATGCTCTCCGAAGGACTTATGCAAATTCTTAATATCAATCATTTTGTATCCAACCTTTTCTCAAGATATGCCACCAGACGGGAAATCGTCAAGGTCATTACCAGGTAAATAATCGCTACGCAAATCCAAATTTCCAAGGAACCATAGGTGCGGGCAATAATCAGCTGTCCGCGCCGCGTCAGCTCCTCAAAGCCAATGACAGATACCAGAGAGGAATCCTTCAGCAAAGCGATGAACTCATTGCCCAAGGGCGGTATGATATTCTTGAAGGCCTGAGGCACGATGATATGCCGCATAGTCTGCGGCCAGGTCATGCCCAGAGAGCGTCCTGCTTCCATCTGTCCGGCATCGATTGCCTGGATGCCGGCACGAAAGATCTCGGCAATATATGCGCCGCTGTTGATGCCGCAGGCAGTAATCGCCGCCAAAAACGGGTCGACACGCTGTCCAAGGACCACCGGCAGGGCAAAGTAGATAAGGAAAATCTGTACCAGAAGCGGCGTTCCCCGCAAAAAATCAATATACACGGCAGCCAGCGCCCGCAGCAGCTTCACCTGCGAAATCCTGGCAATACCGACAAACATACCAATAATCAGACCAAGCCCCACAGAGATAGCCGTAATCTGTATGGTTATTCCCGCACCGACGACCAGCAGGGGAAACGAATTGACCATAAGGTCAACATTCAAATTCATAGCCCACACCTAACCTCTACAAAAATATTACTTGTACATTATATGAGACAAATTCTGTACTGTCAATTTTATTTGTCTTTTAACAAAATAAGCCGACAATTGTCTGCCCCTGAAAATAATCGCCTCATTGAAGCAAAAAAGACTGCCTCATGCTTTGCATAAGACAGTCTCAATCGTTCAGAAATTACTTGGAAGCAGTACCAAACCACTTGGCAAAGATTTCATCATACTTGCCATTTTCATGGAGCTTCTTCAGGGCATCGTTGACCTTCTTCTGCAGCTCGCCATTCTGCTTGGACAGAGCAATACCATAATCCTCAGAGGTCAGGAGGTCAGGCAGTGCCTTGACATTGGTCTCGCCGCTCTTGAGAATATAGTTATCATTTACAGGACGGTCATTGACTACCGCATCTACGCCCTTGGCGCGCAGTTCCATAAAGGTATCAGCCGAGGAATTGAACTCCTTGACCTCAACGCCGCCGATCTTGTTGACCTCAGCCGCAGAGGTGGTGCCAATCTGAACAGCAACCTTCTTGCCCTTCAAATCCTCAAACTTGTTGATGGCAGTATTATCCTTGGCAACAACAATGGACAGACCAGACTTGTAATAAGGGTCAGAGAAGAGAACCTTCTGCTTGCGCTCATCATTGATAGTCATGCCGCTGACAGCGACATCAATATTGCCTGCCTCCAGAGCAGGAATCAGTCCGTCGAAGTTGACATTGCTGATCTCTACCTTGTAGCCCATTTCCTCGCCTACGGCACGAATCAAATCCATATCAAAGCCCTGATATTCCTTGCCATTTTCATCCTGGAACTCAAATGGTGCAAAATCAGCATTGGTACCGACCTTCAAAACCTTCTCATCAGAAGACTTCTGGGTGCCGCCGCAGCCTGCAGCAAGAGCTGTCAGAGCCATCAGAGCAGCCATGCACAATACTAAAAACTTTTTAGACATGAAAAATCCTCCCTCGCATTTCAAAAAAATAAAGCCCAAGAAACGCTTACGAATCCTGGGCTTCATTGCCACATCAATATGCTGTTGCCGGATATTAACCGTTTCTCTTAGACTGGAAACAGTCACGGCAGTATACTGGACGGTCGTTCTTTGGCTCGAATGGAACCTCAGTCTCCTTGCCGCATGCAGCACATGTTACAGTGAACATCTGACGCTGCTCTTTCTCTCCACCATCGCGACCACGGCGTCTCTTGTCGCGGCAATCACGGCAGCGAACTGGCTTATTCTCAAAGCCCTTCTCTGCATAAAATTCCTGCTCGCCTGCGCTGAAAATAAAATCCTGTCCGCAGTCCTTACATACCAAAGTCTCGTCTACAAATGCCATGAAAAAAATCCCCCATTTTTGTTTTTGAATATCCCATATGTGCGCTTACTAAATTTACTAAAATTTTACCTAATCCCAGGTGGACAAAGAGACATCCTGCTAAATGCTAGTATACTTGCCTGAGCCAAAAAAAGCAAGAAAAATTTTCTGACAATTTTTATTCAGGACTTTAGTACGGGTCTATGCCAGCACATCCAAATTGCCGCCCACGCCCGTCATGCCGGAGGTATCAATGGCATCCAGCATGGTTGACATAGCCGTTTCGGAGGTTTCCATTGCCATCTTCATGACAGAGGTCCCCACCTGCATGTCCGTCTGCTGCTGATGCATGGAAACAGACATCGCTGCAATGCTCATATAATCCATAGTGGCTCACCTCCATTTTATCAATCCTGCCATATTTATCGAAATAAACCTGCCTTTACTTTAGCACCAATTACCCATTCTGGCAATATAACCGCCAAATATCCCGATATGCCTGCTCCAAATCCTGCATATATGCCCTGCCGTCCATCAGCCGTGAGCCTCTGAGCAGCTCAGGCAGCTCCCGATGCAGCCTGTTCAGCATAACGCTGTTATTGGCCAGCTGGACAGCTCTGCCGACATATTCACTCATACTGGCGGCTGCCAGCTCAGGCAGCCCCGCAGCCTGCAGAATCGATGCGCCATACCTTGAACCGTGGGTTTTGCCCCGCAGGGCAATCACCGGCACCCCCATATAAAGTGCATCGCAGGTAGTCAGTCCGCCATTGTAAGGTGCCGTATCCAGGATGATATCAATATCCCCATACTGAGTGAGATAATCCGGGCTGAACGGCCTCAGCTCCAGGCGGCCGGCATCACCGCCCAGCCTCTGGAAGCGCCTTCTGACAATTTCCTGCCCGGAGGGCACACTGCAGATCTTGCATTTGATGACCAGCCTGGAATTGGGCACCGCCTGCAGGATATTGCGCCACTGCACCAGCATTTCATCCGTCACCTTGGCAAAGCTGTTGAAACTGCCAAAGGTAATATAGCCATTTGCCAGCACAGGGGCATTATGCCCCTGTGAATGCAGCTCCCGCATGGTTTCCGGCCGGTAGCAGAGGTGGCAGTGGGGCAGCCTCAGTGGCACCTCCGTGAAGCCGTGCCTGATTTCGCCCACAGGCATGCAGCTTTCATCAGTCAGAAAATAATCCACCGTCGGCAGCCCTGTAGTATTGATATACCCGATACCCGAAATCT
>JAQUZO010000042.1 GCA_028691285.1 Anaerovibrio sp.
CTATCGAGGCTCAGGGCGGCAAGGATCCATGCTATACCTGTGCTTTTTTTCGCCGGGGAGCAGTCAACCGCTATGCCAGGGAACAGGGGTGCAACAAGGTAGCCTATGCACATCATCATGATGATGCCGTGGAGACATTTTTTATGAGCCTTCTGTATTCGGGGCAGCTCCATACCTTTACGCCGAAAACCTATTTGGATAGAACGGATGTAACGGTCATCAGGCCTCTGGTTTATTTTCGCGAGCAGGAAATCATCGAGGCGGTGAAATATCATGGCTTTCAGCCTGAAAAATCGCCCTGTCCCTATGATGGTCATACTGTCCGGCAGAAAGTCAAGGAGCTTATTAAAGCCATGAGTGAGGACAATCCACAGCTGTATGCCCATTTGGCAGCTGCCATGCGGGAAGATGCTTTGGGAGAGCTGTGGCCGGCAGCGAAGACCAGGAAGGAAATGCAGAAGCAGTATTATGCATATATTTATGGGCAGCAGTAGGTGTTTTCCCGGTCAGGGCATCCTCTGCGGCGGTATTTCCGCTGGTGTCCGGCAGGGAGATTTTGAACATTGAATATTGCTGGAAACGGACTTTTGTCATTTTCTGGTGGAAAATTTTCTGAAAATACTTGCATATATGGTTTTTTTCCTTTATT
Source organism: Anaerovibrio sp. (assembly GCA_028691285.1). GTDB lineage: Bacteria > Bacillota > Negativicutes > Selenomonadales > Selenomonadaceae > Anaerovibrio. The sequence continues at coordinate 650 of JAQUZO010000042.1, forward strand.
ATGTAGAAGTATCGAAAATTTGACATTGAATATTGTTTGGAGGCGTTAGCTTTGATTAGAGTTCTGGTTAGCGGTGCCTGCGGCAGAATGGGTCAGGCAGTTGTCAGGGCTGTCATGGAGGATCCTGAGCTGCAGCTGGTTGGCGCAGTTGATATTGCAGCCGGCAGAGATGTGGGTGAAATGGTTGGTCTGGGAAAAAGCGGCATAGTTGCCGTGGCAGATCTGGCCGAGGCCATTGATGAATCAAAACCGGAGGTAATGGTGGATTTTACCCGCCCGGATGTCGTATATGGTAATGCTGTACTGGCATTGAAAAAGGGAGTTTCTCCCGTCATTGGCACAACGGGGCTTTCCGCTGAGGCAAAATCGGAGCTGGAGACGCTGTCCAGGGACAATGCCACACCTGTGTTCATCGCGCCTAATTTTGCGATTGGTGCTGTCCTTATGATGCTGATGGCAAAGCAGGCGGCTAAATATATGCCGGAGGTGGAAATCATTGAGCTTCACCATGACAAGAAGCTGGATGCACCTTCCGGTACTGCACTGCAGACGGCAGCCATGATTTCCGAGGTGCGCAGGGCACACCAGCAGGGCAACCCTGAGGAAAGTGAAAAGGTGGCAGGTGCGCGCGGTGCTGATGTAGAAGGAATGCACATCCACAGTGTCCGCCTTCCGGGCTATGTAGCACATCAGGAAGTGATTTTTGGCGGTCTGGGACAGACGCTCACCATTCGTCATGATTCGCTGAACCGTGAATCCTTTATGCCTGGTGTCTGCCTCGCCTGCAAGAAGGTCCGCAGCCTGCAGGGGCTGGTCATCGGCTTGGACAAGGTGATGGATTGATATTTGCATATCATTGTTTTGAAAGGATGTATACATAGATGAAGAAGTATAATGTTGCTATTCTGGGCGCTACCGGCGCTGTAGGGCAGGAGTTCCTCAACCTGATCGAGGAGCGCAATTTTCCTTTTGCAGATTTGAAGATGTTGGCTTCCAAGCGTTCTGCCGGAAAGAAGATTCAGTTCATGGGCAAGGAATATACTGTGGAGGAAACTACGGAGGAATCTTTCAAGGATGTTGATATCGCCCTTTTTGCCGGCGGCTCTGCCAGCAAAACCTTTGCACCGGCAGCCGTAAAGGCAGGTGCGGTTGTCATCGACAATTCCAGTGCCTTCCGCATGGATCCTGAGGTGCCGCTGGTTGTGCCTGAGGTAAACCCTGAAGCTATTTCCCGCCATAAGGGCATCATTGCCAATCCAAACTGCTCTACGATCATCATGGTCATGGCATTGAAGCCGCTGTATGATGTTTCCAAAATCAAGCGCATTGTCGTGTCGACCTATCAGGCAGTTTCCGGCGGCGGCAAGGAGGCTATGGCAGAGCTTGAGGAGCAGGTAAAGGCAATCAATGAGGGGCGTGAGGTCGTTGCCAATATTTTGCCGGGCGCTTCCCTTGCCAAGCATTACCAGATTGCGTTCAATCTTATTCCGCAGATTGATGTGTTTAAGGACAACCTTTACACCAAGGAAGAAATGAAGATGATTGACGAGACGAAGAAGATCATGGAGGATGACAGCCTGCGCATCACTGCCACAACTGTTCGTGTGCCTGTATATCGCAGCCATGCCGAGTCCGTCAATGTTGAATTCGAGGACGAAATTTCTGTAGAGAAGGCCCGTGAGGTTCTGGCCGCTTTCCCTGGCGTTACTCTCACTGACAAGCCTGAGGAGCAGGTTTATCCTATGCCGCTGGAGACCTCCGGCAAGGACGATGTAGAGGTGGGGCGTATCCGCAGGGATTATTCCATTGACAATGCTTTGAATTTCTGGGTATGCGGAGATCAGATCCGCAAGGGTGCGGCTTTGAATGCTTTGCAGATTGCTGAATATATGATTGCCAACGGACTGGTTTGAATTGACTATAATTAAGCTGGTTTAAAGGTTGACCTGTATATTTTTTTGCGGTATACTAACACTGCTGATATTTCCTAAGAAGCTGTTGGAATTTGCAGAAAAACCGACAGTGGAGGATTCTCTGGAGAATCTCATTGAATTGAGTACCGAAGGTGCAAGGCTTGGCTGCTGGATGGCGGAGCTGAATCTCTCAGGTAAAAAGACAGAGCTGACAGCGGTGCGCTGTGTTTTATTGTGCCGCTTTTGGTCTGTGCTCCAGGGTGCTTCGGTAAAGACTGAAGCACCTATTTTTGTGCAAAAAAATGGAGGTAGGTTTTTTTATGTTTAATGATTTGTTGCCGTTAGTTCAGAATGTCAATGCGTATTTATCGGACTATATTTTAGTGTTCATGCTGATTGGGGTAGGGCTTTTTTACACTATCCGTACCCGTTTTGTGCAGATTCGCTGCTTTGGTGAGGGAGTGCAGAAGGTCTTCGGCAATTTCTCGGTCAACGGCAAAGCACAGGAAGGACAGATGAGCTCCTTCCAGGCACTGGCTACTGCTATCGCGGCGCAGGTAGGCACCGGCAATATTGTTGGCGCCTGCGGTGCGATTCTGACCGGCGGCCCCGGTGCTATTTTTTGGATGTGGGTAATCGCCTTTTTTGGCATGGCCACCATTTATGCGGAGGCTGTGCTGGCTCAGACTACCCGTGTCATCAATCAGGATGGCAGCGTACATGGCGGACCGGTATTCTATATACGCAGAGCCTTTCCGGGCAGGCTTGGCCGTGTACTGGCAGCCTTCTTTGCGGTGGCAATCACTCTGGCTCTGGGTTTTATGGGGTGCATGGTGCAGTCCAACTCCATCGGTGAAACCAGCAGTATGGCCTTGGGGGTTCCTGCCTGGAGCGTTGGCCTGGTGATTGCTGTTCTGGCCGGCTTTGTGTTCTTGGGCGGCATCAAGCGCATCGCTGCCATTACTGAAAAGCTGGTGCCTCTGATGGCTTTGGTTTACATTGCAGGCTGCCTGACTATGCTGGCGATGAATTTCAGCCATATTCCTGAAACCTTCCAGCTTATTTTCTACTACGCCTTCAACCCAGAGGCTATTTTAGGCGGCAGCTGGGGTGCGGCTCTGAAGACTGCCATCAGCCAGGGTGCGAAGCGCGGGCTGTTTTCCAATGAGGCTGGTATGGGTTCGACTCCGCATGCTCACGCACTGGCACAGGTAAAGCATCCTCATGAGCAGGGCGTCACTGCGATGATTGGTGTTTTTGTCGATACCTTTATTGTGTTGACACTGACTGCTCTGGTGGTTATTTCTGCCCTGTATACAGACGGCGGCATTCTGGCCTCCGGCGCAGCAGAGGGCATCAGCAAGACCAATATGGCACAGCTGGCCTTTGCAACGGTATTTGGCCAGAGCATAGCCGGCATGTTCATCGCGGTCAGCCTGCTGTTCTTTGCCTTTTCCACTATTCTCAGCTGGAACCTGTTTGCCAAGATAAATGTGACTTATCTGTTTGGCGCAAAGGCGGCAAAGGTCTTTGCTTTCATCGCCATTATTTTTGTATTCATGGGTTCCTGCCTGTCAAACGACCTGGTTTGGGAGCTGGCGGATATGTTCAACAATTTGATGGTCATTCCAAATGCTTTGGCATTGTTTGCTTTGAGCAGCCTGGTTGTGAAGAATATAAAGGATTGAATATTGCAGGCAGCCTTCGCTGCCCGGTTTAATTAAATACAGAACCTGATTCCTGGAAATAAAATGAGATTATTTCCAGGAATTTTTTATTGGCAGGATAGTTTGGTTTAAGACTTTTTAAAGTTACAAAATAATAGGACTAAAATAAAAAACGCTCAAGAATATTTTTACAATTTTTCAAATTTTATTGACATTACCAGATTGCTGGTATGAAATGTGTTCAATTAATTCTTTTGCGAAATTGTTTCGTTGCGTTTGTGGGGATTTAGGATGAATTTTGGGGAAAACAATGGACTATGGCAGGGAATAATTTGTCTGATACAGCTGCAGGGCCTGCCTGCTGACAGGGAAAAGCTGGCAGCTGCCGGCAGGAGCTGTCCGCAGGATTGGCAGGAGCTGCGGCTCATGGGGAAGCAGCTTGGCCTGAAATTCCAAAAGCGGGATTATGAGCCGGAGGAGCTGGCGGATTTGGAGGAGCCCGTGCTGGCTCTGATGAAAGATCGGGGCTGGCGGGTCCTGGGCAAGGGAAATGGACACCGTATCATGGTGATGGATCCCGTTTCCGGCGAAGCAGGGGCTGTGAGCCTGGAGGAATTCACTGCAGAGTGGAGCGGGACCTGCCTGAAGGTGGAGGAGCCATTTTCGCTGAAAAATGGACAGCGAAGATTCGGCCTGACATGGTTTGTGCCGGTGCTGATGAAATACAGGCATTATCTGCTGGAGGTGATGCTGGCCTCCTTTTGCCTGCAGCTTTTGGGCATTGCAACACCGGTTTTTACCCAGGTTATTATTGATAAGGTCATAGGTCAGCAGGGGATTGCGACTTTGACGGTATTGGGAATAGCGCTGGTATTTGCAGCTTTCTTCGTATGCGGCATGTCTATTGCCAGAAAGCTGCTGGAGACATCAGTGACCAGCAAGGCTGATATTATTTTGGGCAGTCAGCTGATGCGCCACTTACTGAGACTGCCCCTCAGGTATTTTGAGGTTCGCCGGGTAGGCGATACGCTTACACGGGTGTCCGCTTTGAGCAGCATCCGGGAATTCCTCACAGGTGCTGCTATAACGGCGCTCCTTGATGGAGTTTTCTCTGTGGTATTCTTTGCTATTATGGCATATTACAGCTGGAGCCTTACTCTGCTGGCACTATTGCCGGCGCCTTTGTATCTTTTGCAGAATATACTGGTTACACCCATCTATAAAAAAAGGCTCAGCGAATATTGGCAGACGGGTGCGCTCAGCAATGCGTTCCTGGTAGAAACAGTCACCGGTGCACAGACTGTCAAGGCTCTTGCCATTGAGCCCCAGTTCATGAAACGGTGGGAGAAGCTGCTGGCGGGCAATATCAGTGCCGGCTTCAACAGCTTCAAGCTGGGATTGTTGATTAATACCGGTACTTCTGGGATACAGAATTTTTCTACGCTGCTCATTCTGCTGATAGGAGGGCATCAGGTCATAGAGGGCAGCCTGACTGTCGGGCAGCTGATTGCTTTCCAGATGCTGGCAAGGCAGGGGAGTGAACCGTTGTTCAGATTGTCCGGCCTGTGGCAGAAGGCCCAGCAGACAATGCTGTCCGTACGCAGGCTGGGAGATATTATGAACAGCCGTCCGGAGATGCTGCAGGGTGAATGTCCGGCGGGCATGTCCGGTGCTCTGGAGTTTCAGCAGGTTTCCTTTGCCTATGATGTGGAAAAGGAGCCGGCCGTCAGGGAGGTCAGCTTTCAGATTGAGGCTGGGCAGCGGGTCGGCATCGTGGGGCCTTCAGGCTCCGGCAAAAGCACGATTACCAAGCTGGTGGAGCAGCTGTATCTGCCTGCTGCCGGGCAGGTGCTGATTGACGGGCTGCCGGCACAGAAGCTGAACCGTCACTGGCTGCGCAGCAGGATAGGGGTCGTGCAGCAGGAAAACATCCTGTTTCGGGGGTCTGTCAGGGAGAATATTGCCTTTGCCAGACCAGGCGCTTCGATTGAAGATGTAATGAAAGCGGCTGCGGCGGCAGGGGCCCATGAGTTTATCATCGATCTGCCCAACGGATATGATACCCAGGTGGGAGAGCAGGGAACAAGCCTTTCCGGGGGGCAGCGCCAGAGGATTGCCATTGCCAGGGCACTGCTGAATAACCCGAGGCTGATTATTTTTGATGAAGCTACCAGTGCTTTGGATTATAAATCGGAAAGCATTGTCATGAAGAACCTGGATAAGATTGCCAGGGGGCGTACCATGCTGATAATTGCCCATAGATTGTCTACGGTGATGGACTGTGACAAGATTCTGGTTCTGGACAGGGGCAGGCTGGTGGAAGAGGGAAATCACGAGCAGCTTATGGACAGGCAGGGCCTGTATTGCAGCTTGTACAGACAGCAGGAGGTAGGATGATGTTAAGGAAGCTGCGTTTGTATATCGACAGGCTGACAGCTGACAGCAAAAAGGGAGCTGCTCAGGAGCTCACAGCCCAGGAACGGGAATTTTTGCCGGGTGTGCTGGAAACAATGACCAGGCCGCCGGCTCCAGCAGCAAGGAAGCTGCTGTGGGCAATGGTTGCACTGCTGTTTTCAGCGGTGCTGTGGATTTGCCTGGGGCATGTGGACGAGGTGGCTGTAGCCGAGGGGAAGGTGATTCCAAATGGAGAAACCAAGGTTGTACAGGCTGAGGACAAGGGAGTAATCAAACAAATCCATGTTTCCGAGGGGCAGCTGGTGCATAAGGGAGATCTGCTGGTGGAGCTGGACACCACTATGACACAGGCTGATTTGGACAATCTGAAGCAGAAGGTGGCATATTATAAGGCTGATATTGACAGGCTGCTGGCAGAGCAAAATGGCAACGCGTTTGTCATAGCTGAGGACAGTGCACTGGATAAGCAGGACAGGATATTCCAGCAGAACCTGTACAGCAGCCGCATGGAGCATTACCGCTCCCAGCTGGCTGTTGCAGCGTATAATCTCCAGCAGCAGAGGGCAGCGCTGGCCTCTGAGCAGGCGGGGTATGAGAAGCTGACACGCCTGTATGGCATAGCCGCAGAAAAGAGCAGCCGGGTGGCGCGTCTGGCAGACGAAAATGCCATTTCAACCTTTACTGTGCTGGAATATGAGTCAAAGGCAGTTGAGCTGGAGGAAGATGTACAGGGACAAAGACATAAAATAGACAAGGCTGAATGGGCTGCGGTCCAGGCAGCACAGCAGCTGGAGGAAGTAAAGGCAGAGCACAGCAAGGAAATAACAGGGATGCTGGTGGAAAGCCGCAGACAGCTTGCGTCCTATCAGGAGGAGCTGAAAAAGGCAGATGAAAAAAACCGTCTTTCGCAGCTGCGGGCACCGATTGATGGCAGAGTAGCCCATCTGAGCATCCATACTGTAGGCGGTGTGGTGACACCGGCTCAGGCACTGATGGAGGTTGTGCCGGAGCAGGCCAGGCTGGAGGTAGAGGCATGGGTGCAGAACCGGGATATCGGCTTTGTACAGGAGGGCCAGGATGCGGAAGTCAAAATAGAGGCCTTCAGCTTCCAAAAATACGGGACTCTGGGCGGCCATGTGCTGCAGATCAGCCCTGATGCCATGGAGGATAAGGAAAAGGGACGCCGTTACAGGGTTATCATCCAGCTGGACAAACCGGAATTCCAGTTGAAGGACAGAGTAGCAGATATTTCTACTGGCATGACTGCCAGTGCAGAAATAAAAATCCGGCAGAAAAGGATTATAGAATTTTTCCTTGACCCGTTCCGTCAGTATAGAAGTGAAGCTCTGCGTGAGAGATGAGGAGAGTGGAGATGGGGGAAGGAAAAATAGATGCACTGCTGAAATGCCTGACGGTAGTATTTAGCCTCAATGGCAAAGCGGTACAGGAAAATCAGCTGAAAAGGGCCTATGCCGCCGATGGAGGGCTGCTGTCCCTGACGGAACTGATAAGGGCCAGCAGGGAAGTGGGGCTGAGGGCACAGGAGCTGAAGGCAGCAAAGCACCATCTCGCTGCATTGCCCATGCCGTTCATCGCCTGCATTCGGGAAGGGGAATACCTTGTCGTAGTCAAATGTCTTGATGAAAAGGTTATTGTATATAATCCCTTCCATGGTGTAATGGAGCAGCTTTCAGCCCAAGGCCTGCAAAAGGAATGGGACGGCACCTGCATCCTTTTTGCCGAAGAGGAAAGGGCAGCTGAGGCAAAGGGAATCGGCTTCAGCTGGTTTGCCGGGGTGCTGCTCAAATACTGGCCTCAGCTGGCCAAGGTCCTGCTGCTGTCCTTTCTGCTCCAGCTCTTTGGGCTGCTGAGTCCTTTTTTTACCCAGGTGATCATTGACGATGTGCTGGTGCATAACAGCCTTTCCACTCTGGATATCATGGTGGGGGGCATGGCTTTGGTCATGCTGTTCCAGCTGCTTCTGGGAGGCTTTCGCAGCTTCATATTTACCAATATTGCCAACAAGGCGGATGCAGAGCTGAGTGCCAGACTGTTCAGGCATATGATGTTTCTGCAGACTTCCTTTTATAACCACTGGCCTTCAGGCGATGTGGTTGCCAGAGTCAGGGAATTGGAGAAGGTACGGCAATTCATCACAGGTACGGGGCTTACGCTGGTGCTGGATGCAATATTTGCGGTCATTTATATGGCGGTGATGTTCCATTACAGTGTGGAGCTCAGCCTGATTGTACTGGTAGCAGTTCCTTTGTATACGCTGCTGAATATCGCAGTCATTCCGGTTTACAGAAAAAGGCTGAATGAAAATTTTGCAGCGAATGCCGATACCCAGTCATATATTATCGAGACGGTAACAGGCATTGAAACAGTTAAGCATCATGCCGTTGAAGGGCTGATGGAGCAGAAATGGGAAAGGCTGCTGAATGGCTATGTCAAGTCCAACAGATCGATAGCCAATCTGGTAAATGGAGCAGGCAGTATAGGCGGCCTGTACCAGCAGCTGTTTATGCTGGCAATTCTCTGGTACGGAGCTTATCTGGTCATGGAAAACCAGCTCAGCATCGGTCAGCTGATTGCCTTTCAGATGCTGGCAGGCATGGTAGTATCGCCTGTAATGAGGATTTTTTCGGCCTGGCAGAATTTTCAGCAGGCAAAGGTTTCGCTGGACAAGCTGGGAGATATCATGGACAGCCCGGCGGAGGCGGCCTTCAATCCCAATCGTTCCGTGCTGCCGTCCCTGCGTGGACAGCTTGTGCTGGACAATGTATCCTTTCGTTATACGGAAGAAGGAAATCAGATATTGCGGCATGTTTCACTGGAGATTCCTGCCGGCAGCTGTGTGGGGATTGTCGGGCCGTCAGGCTCAGGCAAAAGCACTATCACGCGTCTGCTGCAGCTGCTGTATACGCCTGAAACGGGCCGTGTGCTGGTAGACGGCGTGGATATGGCCCAGATGGAGCCGGCATGGCTGAGGCGTCAGATTGGCGTAGTGCTGCAGGAGAGCTTCCTGTTTAATGGCAGCATAGCTGAAAATATTGCTGCTGCCAGGCCGGATGCGACGGAGCAGGAAATTTTGGCAGCCGCCAAAATGGCTGGGGTACTGGATTTTCTGCAGGATATGCCAAATGGCTTTGCCTCCAATGTAGGTGAAAGAGGCAGCAATCTGTCAGGGGGACAAAGGCAGCGGGTTGCCATTGCCAGAGCATTGATTACGAATCCGAGAATTTTGATTTTGGATGAAGCCACCAGTGCGCTTGACTATGCTTCGGAGCACAGTATTATGAGCAATCTGGAGCGATTTGCCGAAGGACGCACGGTTATCATGATAGCCCACAGGCTGTCGACAGTGATGAAGTGCGATAAAATATATGTTATTGCCCAGGGAGCCGTGGCAGAAGAGGGGAGCCATGAAGCTTTGCTGGGAAAAAGAGGTATCTATCATTCATTGTGGATGCAGCAGCAAAATCACGCTGTTACATTATAAATTTTATTGTTTATGAGGGGGAGAAGAAAAATGGCGTTACTAAGTAAGATTGTGGAGGATCTGGAAGGACTGTTTGAGAAGGATTATCAGGCTGATAATACCACAAGTGATGCTCAGGCAGACCTGCAGGCTGCAAAATTGCAGACCGCACTGCAGCAGGTTGCTGATACCGCAGCAGCAGTCGGCGGCAGAATCATCACTGATCCGAAGGGAACTCTGGAGAGTGTCATTGCTGATGCCAAGGTGGCTGTATGGGGGCATGACGGCCCGCATCCGGTGCAGGATGCGGTAAATTTTGTCAAGGGTGCGGTCGGCATCACGCAGGATAGTATGCTGAAAATCTTCAACGGCATAGCTGGTGAGAGCGAAGCAGTTCAGTATGAACGGCAGGAAAATGCCGTCAGCGCTGCTGAAGGGGCAGTCATTACCAGTAAATTCACTACAGGGGCTTCCATCGGTGATATGTCCTGGCTGATTTACAAGGGAAGACTGAATTCCAATCAGGCCATGCAGGATAAGTGGACCCAGTACAAGGAAGTTGAAACCAGTCATGGCTTCAATAGCTGTACCTATGTCAATGCAGCAGATAAGCAGGTGGTGATTACCCTGGAGGGCACTCAGGCGAACAGCGATCTGAGTCCTTTGTGGCTCAGTAAGGATGGCCTCTCCGACCTGGAAATCGGCCTGGGCATAATTCCGCCCCAGATGCGGGAAGGCTATGAGGAATTCAAGAACATCGTAGCAGATGCGGTCAATTCTTATGTAGCAGACGGCTACAGCATTTCCGTGGCAGGACATTCACTGGGCGGCGGTCTGGCTCAGATGATGGCAGGTATGTACTATGTGGATACCGGTGTAGCACTTCCGACTTTGGCTGAAGCCGGTCCGGGCATGCTGGCACAGCTGAAGCTGTATGCACAGGAGCAGCTTCTTGCCGGAAAGGAAATTCATCTGCCGAGCGGCAATGTGGTAAGCCTGCAGAGTGGGAGCCTGGTGGATCAGGCCACGGAAGCTAAGGCTATCGTTGATACCTTTAAGGCACAGGATTTCAGCTTTGTTACCAATATGATTACCGAGGGTGACCCGGTTGGTGCAGTCAATTATAATGCAGATCCGGACAAGGACGGTCATGTAGGCGTATCTGTCATTGTTCCTTATCTGTTGACGGCCAGAGAGGACCTGCAGGATCTTGAATATGTTGCAATTGACGGAGCAAATGCAGCGCATCTCGTTACTCCTGAGCTTACGGACAAGCTGGGCCTGGGCGGCATCTGGGTTACCCGCTTTGACCGTCATGAGCCGGATCAGTCTGCAGTGCTGTGGTCCGGTACCGCTGTGGGCTTTAAAGACCCAAGCATCATCGGCACAGGCAGTGCAGTTTATCGTGCTTATCTGGATCCGCGTCAGGTGTGGGAGGGCTCATCCTTATCGCTGCCGGAGGTTTCCATGTTCGGCACGGGAGAAAATGATTATATAGAGGGCGGCGACAAAGCAGCTCAGATTTATGCTGGTGAAGGCAATGATGTTATCAAGGGCGGCAATGTGGGCAGTATCCTTGACGGCGGACTGGGAGACGATTACACCTTAGGCGGCAGCGGCGATGACTATATCGCGGGCGGCAAGGGCAATGACAGTCTGTACGGCGGTGCAGGCAATGACATCATCTATGGCGGTGAAGGGAACGATTATCTGGATGGCGGCAAGGGCAGCGATCTGCTCTTTGGCGGTGCAGGCGATGATACCCTTATCTGGTCTGATGGCAATGATATCCTCTGCGGCAACGAGGGCAACGATACGATGGTTGTCCGTGAGGGCGTTCAGGGCCAGGCGCAGATTAAATGGGAGCGCAATTACAGCAACTTCGGCAATGACACGGTTGTTTTTGAGGGAGCTATGGCGAAGGACAGCAGCATTTTGATGAATTTTGCCGATGAAATCCGCTTCCAGGATATGCGCTGGTCAGTCAACGGCAATGATATTGTCATGACGGACAATCTGGGAGACAGTGCGGCCACTGTTACCTTTAAGGATGCCTTTGACACCTTTGCACAGAACAGCGGCAGCATTGATATGCAGTTCACCAACGGCAGACTCTATGTGGACGATGTAATGTACAATGTTCAGGCTGGTGCAGGTGAAATCAAGGCAAACACTGATGAAAAGTACAAGGGAACCATTATGGTTGGTTCACAGGGCGCCGATACTCTGTATTCCGGCAAGGGTGACGATCTGATGTTTGGCGGAGCAGGCAAGGATGCCTTTGTTTTTGGCAATACCTTCGGCAATGATACCATTGCAGGCGGTGCTTCAGAGGATGTCATTCAGTTCACCAATGCGTTCAACGCCAAGGAGTATTCCATCAGCCAGAACAACAATGACCTGGT
>JAQUZO010000043.1 GCA_028691285.1 Anaerovibrio sp.
CAGACAGCGGCAAGACCTTCCTGAGCTATAATATGGTCATGGCAAAGGCAGGTGACCATGAGCTGATAAGCGCACTGGGGATATTGGAGCAGGCTATTTTGAAAACACCGTCTGCTCCTTTGCGCAAAGCTTTGCTGGATGCCGGTCTTGGCATGGATGTATCCTCGCATTTTGAGACCAATGTGCTGCAGCCATACCTTTCGATTACCATAACCGGATCGGAGCCTGACCAGGCAGAGAAGTTCCAGCGGGTTATGACTGATACCATTACCGAGCTGGCGGAAAAGGGGATTGACCGGACTATCCTGGAGGCAGCCTTGAATCTGCTGGAATTCCAGCTGCGGGAGGCGGATTTTGGTTCCTATCCCAAGGGTCTGATTTACAATATCATGGTGATGACCAACTGGCTCTATGATCAGGACCCGTTGGAAAAGCTGCGTTATGAGCAGGATCTGCAGGATTTGCGGGCAAAGCTGTCTACGGATTTTTATGAGCAGCTTTTGAGAAAATATTTCCTGGAGAACAAATTTGCCGTGCTGGTGGTCATGAAGCCTGACAGGGAAATGGCTGCCAGGCAGGAGGCAGAGCTGGAGGCCGGGCTGGCAGCCAAGAAGGCTGCCATGTCATCAGAGGAGATTCGGGATATCATTGCCAGCACCGCTAGTCTCAAGCTGCGTCAGCAGACGCCGGATTCTCCCGAGGCACTGGCTTCGATTCCGCTTTTAAGGCTGGAGGATATCAGTCCGGAGCCGAAGAAAATCTGCCTGGAGGAGCGGCAGATTGATGATGTGAAGGTATTGTACACGGAGGCAGCTACTAACGGAATACTTTATCTCAATCTGTACTTTGAGGCAGATGTCATTCCTCAGGAGCTGATCCCTTATGCTTATCTCTTCGCTGACATGCTGGGCCTGGTGGATACGGCAGACAGCAGCTATGAGGAAATTACGAATCGCGTCAATATGAATACCGGCGGTATTTCCTTTGGGCTGGAAAACTTTACCCAGGAGGGCAGAGCGGATACCCTGCAGCCGATGTTCAGAGTGTCTGCCAAGGCGTTTATGCGCAAGCTGCCGGAGCTGGCGGCTATTATCGGGGAAATTCTGGTAAAGACCAGATTTGAGGACCAAAAACGCCTGCTGGAGCTTCTGAAGCAGAATCGTTCCGAAACTGAGCTGGAAATGCTCCATTCCTCTGTCCAGGTGGCACTGACGAGGCTTAATTCCTATATTTCCAAGGGGGGAGCCTACAATGAGCTGGGGGGACTGTCCCTTTATCCTCTCCTGAAGCAGCTGACGGATGAGTTTGAGTCTAATATCGATGTATTCTGCAGCAGACTGAACCAGGTAAAGGATATTCTGTTCAGCACCAAACGGCTGACCATCGGTGTGACAGTGCAGGAGGATCTGTATGGAGACTTTGTGTCGGGCATACAGCCGCTTCTGGCGGAGCTGCGGAAGCAGTCCGCTGCTGACAGGGCAGAGCGGGCAGTGTATGATTTTCAGCCGGCAGCGACCCAGGAGGCTCTGCTTTCCTCCAGCCAGGTGCAGTATGTGGCAAAGGGAGCCAACCTTTACAAGCTGGGCTATGAACTGACCGGTTCGTATTCAGTTTTGGATATGCTGCTGAAATATGAATATTTTTGGACAAAAATCCGTGTTCAGGGCGGAGCATACGGGGCAATGACCAGATTCAACAATGATGGTGACATGATGTTCGTCTCCTATCGTGACCCAAGGCTGGCAGAAACTGTGGAGGTGTTTGACCGTACTGCTGAATTCATTGGCAGCTTTGATACCTCCGAGCGGGAAATGCTGAAATATATCATTGGTGCAGTCAGCGCAGCGGATACGCCGCTGACACCTAGGCTTACCGGCAGCACCGCTCAGAGGATGTATTTCCGCGGCATTACTCAGGCGGCACGGCAGAGGAGGAGGACGCAGCTGCTTCATACAACGGCTGCAGATATCCGAAGCCTGGCTCCTGCCATAGATGCCTGCATGAAGGCAAACAATCTCTGTGTATTTGGCAATGCTGCTTCAATCAGGGAAAATCAGGGCCTGTTCAGCAAGCTGATACCGGTGCTGGACTGATGCCCTGGGGTAATATCGCTTGACTTTAAGTTTTCCCTATGTATAATTATTATATATATGTGGGAGTTAGGAGGGGTTCTATTGAAGCAGACAATATTTAAGGGTGCGGGTGTGGCTATCATTACACCTTTTACCGAGGATGGCATAAATTTCGAGGAATTGGGACGCATTATTGAGGATCAGATTGCAGGCGGAACGGATGCGATTGTCATTACCGGCACGACCGGTGAATCTGCAACCATGACTGATGATGAGCACAAGGCTGCCATCAGATATGCAGTGGAGAAGACCGCAGGGAGGATTCCGGTGATTGCAGGTACCGGCTCCAATGAAACGGCTTATGCACTGCAGCTTTCCAAATATGCAGAGCAGGTTGGTGCAGACGCTCTGCTGGTGGTTACGCCATATTACAACAAGTGCACGCAGAAGGGCTTGATACAGCATTTCACAACGATTGCTGACGCTGTGAATATTCCGTTGATTTTGTATAATGTACCGTCTCGTACCGGTGTGAATATCCAGACAGCTACCTATGCAGAGCTGGCAAAGCATCCGCGTATTGTGGCTGTCAAGGAGGCCAGCGGCGATTTGAGCGCGGTGGCCAGAATCCGTCATGCCTGCGGCGACGAGCTGGCAGTCTACTCCGGCAATGATGATCAGATTGTGCCGATCATGTCTCTGGGAGGCCTGGGAGTAATTTCCGTGCTGTCCAATGTAGCACCTGCCATGGCACATGATATTTGCCAGAGCTATTTTGACGGCAGGGTAAAGGAAGCCGCTGATTTGCAGATAAAGGCCATTGACCTGATTGAGGCACTGTTCTGCGAGGTCAATCCGATTCCGGTCAAGGTTGCCATGCGTATGTTGGGCTATGCAGCAGGTCCGCTGCGCCTGCCTTTGAGTGAAATGGAACCTGCCCATGAGGCACAGCTCAGGAAGGCTTTGACAGAGAGTGGTTTGATTAAATAATTATTGATATTTTTGGCAAAGCAGCCCGTTGCATATTGTAGGATGTGTGACGGGCTTTTTTTGTATCTTGGGAGGATGTACATGCGCGGTGTTTTTGATATCTTGGGACCGATTATGATAGGGCCTTCCAGCTCACATACGGCCGGAGCGGTTCGGCTGGGGCTGATGGCAGGCAAGCTGCTGGGAGAAAGGGCGGTCAGGGCAGAAATCCTTCTGCATGGCTCTTTTGCTCAGACCTATCGGGGGCACGGTACGGATAAAGCCCTGATTGGCGGCATCATGGGCTTTGAGCCGGAGGATGAACGACTGAGGGAGGCTTTGGAGACAGCCCGGCAGACAGGTCTTGCCTACAGCTTTCAGGCAGTGGAAATTCCCGGGGCACATCCCAATACGGCCGTTTTGTGTCTGACTGGCAGCAGCGGCAGAACTATCCGGGTGGAAGGGGCCTCCACAGGGGGCGGCAATATCAGGATTTCCCGTATCGGAGATTTTGAGGTGCATTTGACGGGCAAGTATCCTGCCCTGGTGATCGTCCATAGGGACAGACCGGGGGTGGTCAATAAGATTACGGCGATTTTGGCCCGTTATAAAATCAATATCGCCTATATGAAGCTGTCGCGCAGGAACAGAGGGCAGGAAGCTATGATGATTATTGAAACCGATGATGATTTGTTCAGTGAGCTTGTGGAGGACTGCAGTGCCGTGCCGGAGAGCATCAAGGCGTTTGCGATACCTGCCATCAGGGGAAAGGAGCAGGAGGCATGACCAGCTTTAATTCTATTGCGGAGCTGATACAGGAGGCCCGGGAGTCAGCCTGCTCTGTCAGCCAGGTGGTGATACACTGGGAAATGGAGAACAACCAGCTGTCAGAGGGCAGGCAGCGGGAGATTATGCTGAAGAACTGGCATGTCATGGAGGAAGCACTGGAGCGGGGAATGAAAAATACGGAAAAATCCCTCAGCGGGCTTACCGGCGGCGATGCCCTCAAGCTGTATGCCTATCGTCAGCATGGCTATACGGGAGAGGCGGTCCTTTCGACAGCAGCCAGTGCGATGGGGGTAAGTGAGGTAAATGCTGTCATGGGGAGGATTGTCGCCTGTCCGACGGCTGGCTCCTGCGGCATTGTACCAGCTGCGCTCTATGCGGCAGCAATGCAGCGGGGCAGCAGGACAGAGGAAATAGTGGATGCTCTTTTTACAGCGGCAGGCATCGGCATGGTGGTGGAGGCAAATGCTTCCATTGCAGGAGCGTACGGGGGGTGTCAGGCGGAGTGCGGCACAGCAGCAGGCATGGCAGCCGCTGCACTGGTGCAGCTGGCCGGAGGTTCGCCGGAAATGATTGGCAATGCGGTAGCACTGGCGATGAAGAATCTGCTGGGACTGGCCTGTGATCCGGTAGCCGGGCTGGTTGAGGTGCCATGTGTCAAGCGCAACGGCTTTATTGCCGTACATGCTATGCTGGCAGCGGATATGGCAATGGCGGGAGTCAAATCCGTCATTCCGGCAGATGAGGTCATTGACGCGATGGACCGCATTGGGCGTGCTATGCCAAGCTCCATCAAGGAAACAGCGGAGGGAGGCCTGGCAGCTACCAAAACCGGCAGGGAGCTGGCAAAAAAGCTTTTCCGCTGAAAGGGCTGCCGGAACCCGTTGAATGGAGGCAGGAACAATTACTTCTGCACACTGCAATAGGATTATCATGTAATTAGTATGGACATTTTGGCGATTTTGTAATAAAGTATATAAAGAATCTTATTGCAAAAATAGGGAGGGTTTGTTTATGAAGAGAGGCTTACAGCTTCTGTTGATGCTTTGCGTATTTATGTTGGGAACACAGATTTCCTTTGCAGCCGGTCTGATTGGCGGTACAGGTGTCAGCGATGAGCGTATCTATGACGGGGACAGCATTTTGAAGGTCAAGACGCTGGCGGTAGCAGATTCCATTTATAATGGACCGACTACAGCGGGAGAGCCGGAGATTGATGATCTGCCTGACATTCTGATGGCAGGGACGCTGGCTGACAAGAAGAATGTGCTGACCTATGTGTCCTATCGTGATGTGTGCCAGAATATCAAGATGAGCAGCCATATAGATATCCTGCGCCTGGAAAGACGCAAGGCTATGGCGGAGTACAGGTCTGCCATCAGCAGCTATGCTGATGCCTATGTGGTGACTACGGTTTCCAACGGCACCAATATGAATGATGGTACTCGTCTCAATGTATTTTTTGATGTATACGATGCCCGTACCAATAAGGTGATTTATGCCTACAGGAAGCTGGCACCGAAATCTGCAGTCCGTGATGCTGTGCTGTACACAGAGATTGCCAGGGATTTCTTCTCCGATTTCCTGAAGGTGCAGGAGCGTGTCCAGGAAGATAAAGAAAAGGAAGCCAAGGCTGTTTTGAAGCTGGAAAAGGACGCAGCTAAAAAGGCTGCCAAGGAAGCTAAAGAAGCTAAGGAGGCAGAAAGGGCTGTTCAGGAAGAACAGAAAACTGCTGCAAAGTGATATTGGGAAAGATTTGACCAAAATAAGAGCCGGTCTGCTGACAGAGAAGAATTTCCGTCAGCAGACCGGCTTTTGCTTGACTGCAGATTAGTTTGCAGTGTTCAGTCGGAATTCTGGCATATAAAACAATAAGCAGCTCCGCCGGTGGGCTGTGCTATTTTTTATACAGCGCAGCTGGATATGCTGTCAATGAGCAAGGTAAATCGGCTTTATCTTGGCGTCCTCCGCCACGCTTTCCCGCAGAAAGCCAGCGGCGGTCATGGCGTCCAGCACGATGAACTGCCGTTTTTTTGCCAGCATGAAGTTTTCATAGGGTGAATAAAGGGAAGGGGCATTGGGAATGCCTGCCAGCATGGCGGCTTCCGGCAGGGCCAGCATGGCAGGCTCCTTATCGAAATAGCCGCGGCTGGCTTCACTGATGCCGTAATAGCCGGAGCCAAAATAAATAGTGTTGAGATAAAGCTCCAGGATTTCTGCTTTGGAATAATGAAGCTCCATATCCAGAGCCAGGAGAAATTCCTCAGCCTTGCGTCCCAGGGTCTGATCCTGAGAGAGAAAAAGATTCTTTACCAGCTGC
Organism: Anaerovibrio sp.; assembly: GCA_028691285.1. GTDB lineage: Bacteria > Bacillota > Negativicutes > Selenomonadales > Selenomonadaceae > Anaerovibrio. Next base: position 6,148 of record JAQUZO010000043.1, read on the forward strand.
TGCGTAATGGTGCTGGCACCCTCCCGCACTTCGCCATACTGCAGGTTGACCAGGGAGGCACGAAAGATGCCCTCCACATCAAAGCCCCAGTGGCTGTAAAATTTCCTGTCCTCGACGGCAATGACTGCCTGCTGCAGGGATTCCGGCATATCCTGCAGCTTTACATAGTCCGCCTGTTCAAGGCGGGCGTTGACAGCCTGCCTGAGAAAAATAAGGCGGCTGAGCCTGTCAATATTGCCGCCCAGTCCATCGGCAAGGCTTTCTGCCTGGGAGAAAATTTTATCCCTGGAAAGGTAATAATTGGCACCGCCGGCAAATAAAAATGACAGGCAAAATACGGTGCCCAGAGCAATCGCCCATTTCAACATTTGTTTCAGTTTTTTTATCAGCATAATATAGATTCCTTATCTTGAATATATATTTGGTATGGGGTAAAATGAAATGTCACTATATATATTATATCGCAATTGGACTGTTTTGAAAAACAGAAGCAGATTATTTGAATAATGTATTGCATATTATACATGATAGTTGTATAATTATGTAGAAAAAAGGAGGATGTGGCAATGAAAAAGGTTAGTGTTATCGGTGCTACAGGTTATGCGGGGGCAGAGCTGCTGCGTATTTTGCATAATCATCCAGAAGCGGAAGTAGTGCATATAACCTCGGAAAGTCATGCGGGAGAACCTATTTCTGATATTTATCCGCATTTGCGGGGGCTTTATGAGCAGAAGCTCATGAGTATGCAGGATATAGAGTCCATAGGCAGGGACAGCGATTTTGTGTTCATCGGTCTGCCGCATGGCCATGCAATGAAGGTAGGCAGGGCTTTGGAGCAGCTTCCAACTAGGATCATTGATTTGGGAGCGGATTACCGTTTTGCCGATACTTCTGTTTATGAGGCGTGGTACAAGGTGCCTCATACCCATAAGGATGCATTGCGGGTCTATGGTTTGGCCGAGCTGTACAGGGATCAGATCAGGGATGCCAAGATCATCGGCAATGCAGGGTGCTATACCACCGCCAGCATTTTGGCGCTGGCACCTCTCGCCAAGCATCACCTCATTGACACGGATACCATTGTCATAGATGCCAAGTCGGGCGTATCCGGCGCAGGGCGCTCTGCCAAGCAGGCGAATCATTTTCCTGAGCTTTACGACAGCTTCAAGGCATATGGCGTGGCAACCCACCGCCATACGCCGGAGATTGAACAGGCGGTTGAGGATTTGTCTGGTGAAGCTGTGGTGCTGAACTTCACGCCTCATCTGGTGCCGATGTCCCGGGGCATCCTCAGCACCTGCTATGCCCGCCTGAAGGAGGGTGTCAATGCAGAAATGGTCACTGCTGCCTATGAGATGATGTACGGCAAGGAGTATTTTGTCAGACTGCTGGGACTGGGCGGCTATCCGGCGACTAAAAATGTCCGGGGCTCCAATTTCTGTGATTTGGGCTGGCACATAGACCCTCGCACCAACCGGGTGATTGTCCTGTCTGCTATTGATAATCTGGTCAAGGGCGCAGCGGGGCAGGCGGTGCAGAATTTCAATATCGCCAATGGATTTGAGGAAAAGCTGGGACTGGATTTTGTGCCGGTTTATCCATAAGCAGTAACTGTTATGCGGAAAATTGCATACTGTAAATCTTCTGCACAATAATATTTTATCCAGCAGACCGACGACAAAAATGTGAAAATACGCTCAGCGGTGGGTGAATGTACTTCCGCGGTGTTCAATGGCGAGCGGAAGCGTCTTTTCGGAGATTTATGGGTGCTGGTGTTGTGAGATGATAGTGGTTTATGCTTACGAACTGCAATTAAAAACGGCTCGTAGGATTATTTTAGGAGGAAATTCAAATGTTCAGTGAAAAAAATGCTGCTGCCGGTGTGACCTTTCCAAGGGGCTTTCAGGCTGCCGGTGTAAAGGCTGGTATCAAAAAGAGCGGCAATCTTGATTTAGCATTGATCTATACAGAAAAAACAGCTAATGTTGCAGGTGTCTTTACGCAGAATGCTGTTGCAGCGGCACCTGTCATCGTATCCCGTGAGGTGGTCAGGACTGGTACTGCCCATGCGATTGTTGCCAATGCCGGCTGTGCCAATGCCTGCACCGGCGAGGTGGGGCTTGCCAATGCCCGCAAAATGGCTGCTCTGGCTGCTGCTGAGCTGGGCTGTGAGGCAGGTGATGTCCTGGTAGGCTCTACCGGCATTATCGGCGTCAATCTGCCGATGGACAAGCTGGCAGCGGGGATTAAGGCCGCAGCAGCAGAGCTGTCCGAGGACGGCAGCAAGAATGCAGGCAATGCAATCATCACGACAGATACCTATTCCAAGGCCTGCTCCTTTGCTGTAGAGATGGGCGGCAAATCTGTGCGTTTTGGCGCAATAGCCAAGGGCTCCGGCATGATACAGCCAAACATGGCAACCATGCTTTGCTATATCACTACCGATGCCAATATTTCCAGCAGTCTGATGCAGAAGGCTCTTTCTGAGATTGCAGAGGTCTCCTTCAATATGATTTCTGTAGACGGGGATATGAGCACCAATGATACGGTGCTGGTGCTGGCTAACGGCGCCTCCGGCATGGCTGAGATCAAGGCTGGTTCACCGGAGTATGCCCAGTTCTATGCAGCTCTGAAGGAAATCTGCCAGGAAATGTCCAAGCGCATTGCGGCTGACGGTGAAGGAGCAACCAAGTTCCTTACTATCAATGTCAGCGGCACCAGGACCTTTGAGGATGCCAAGACTATCGCCATGAGCATAGCCAAGTCTCCGCTGGTCAAGACGGCGTTTTTCGGCCAGGACCCTAACTGGGGGCGTGTAATATGCGCTGTAGGCTATGCAGGAGTGCCGATGGTACCGGAAAAGACTGTTATCAGGTTTGGGGGCATCCCGGTGTATGCCAATGGCCTGGGAGCAGATTTCGATCTGAATGAAATTCAAAAGGTCATGGAGGAGCACGATATTGTGGTGGATGTGGAAATGGGCATGGGAGATGCTTCTGCCACTGTCTGGAGCTGTGATTTCTCCTATGAATATGTCAAGATAAACGGTGAATATCACACCTGATCAGGGGTGTTTTTAGCAGAGGTTGGTTGATAGTATGGCGATTATGAAGCATGCGGAAAAAAAGGCAGGCACTTTGATTGAGGCGCTGCCTTATATTCAGGAATTTTATGGCAAGACCATCGTGGTCAAATACGGCGGCAATGCCATGATCAACGAGGATTTGAAGCACAAGGTCATGGAGGATATCAGCCTGCTGAAATATGTGGGCATCCGTACCGTCATTGTGCATGGCGGCGGCCCGGACATTACCCAGTTCCTCAAAAAAGTGGGCAAGCAGTCTGATTTTGTCAGCGGCCTGAGAGTTACGGACCAGGAAACTGTGGAAATTGCCGAGATGGTCCTGGACGGCAAGGTCAATTCGGATATTGTCAATATGCTGAACTGCCGCGGTGTGCGGGCAGTCGGTCTGAGCGGCAAGGATGCCGGCCTGATCAAGGCCAGCAAGAAAATGGCTACAGTCTATGATGATGCCGGCAATACAGCCAAGGTGGACATCGGCTATGTGGGGCAGGTGGAGTCTGTAGATACCAGAGTGCTGCAGGATCTGCTGGACAACGGGTACATTCCTGTAGTTGCTCCTATCGGCGTGGGGGCTGACGGTGAGAGCTACAATATCAATGCTGATTATGTGGCAGCAGAGATTGCCGGAGCACTGCAGGCGGAAAAGCTGCTGCTTTTGACAGATATTGAGGGTGTATATAAGGATTTTGACGACAAGGACAGCTTTATTTCCACCCTGACGGTAGACGAGGCTCAGACTTATATTCAGAACGGCGTTATTTCCGGCGGCATGATTCCCAAGATTGAAGCCTGCCTGAAATCCATAGAATGCGGTACCAACAAGGTACATATCATTGACGGACGGCAGCCCCATTCGATTATTCTGGAGCTTTTGACCAACAGCGGTATTGGTACTCAGGTTGTAAAATAAGGAGTAAGAGATATGCAATTAACTGATGAACAGATTTATGCCAGGGATGCGCAGGATTATCTGCCGGTATTTGCCCGTTACAAGATTGTTTTGGACCATGGCGACGGCGTGTATGTATATGATACTCAGGGGAAAAAATACATTGACTTTCTGGGCGGCATTGCGGTAAATGTCCTGGGACACAATTATCCTGAGCTGGTAAAGGCAATCGCAGAGCAGGCAGGCAAGATGATTCACTGCTCCAATCTGTACTATACCCAGGTGCAGGCTGATGCGGCGGAAAAGCTGGTGAAGCTCAGCGGCTTCGGCAAGGTGTTTTTCGGTAATTCCGGTGCAGAGGCCAACGAAGGGGCCATCAAGGCCGCCCGCAAGTACGCCCATAGTGTCTCAGCGGACAAATCCCAGATAATTTCTGCTATGCACAGCTTTCACGGCCGCACCATCGCTACGCTGACTGCTACGGGGCAGCCAAAGTACCATGAGGGCTTCGGCCCGCTGCCTGAGGGCTTTGACTATGTGCCTTACAATGACATCGGAGCTCTGGAAAAGCTGATGAGCGACAAGACGGCGGCTGTTATGCTGGAACCGATCCAGGGAGAGGGCGGCGTGCATGTGCCGGATATAGAATATATGCAGCAGGTTCGCCGGCTGTGCGATAAATATGATGCGGTTTTGATTTTTGATGAAATCCAAAGCGGCATGGGCAGGAGCGGCAAATTCTTCGCTTATGAAAATTTTGGCATCAGGCCTGATGTGGTGACACTGGCCAAGGGGCTGGCAGGCGGTGTACCTATTGGAGCGTTTATCACAACAGACAGGGTGGCAGCTGCTCTCCACGCAGGGGACCACGGTTCTACCTTCGGCGGCAATCCGCTGGCGTGTGCCGCTGCCAATGTAGTTTTGGACAGGGTGGGTACGGAGTCCTTTCTGCATCATGTCGGTGAGATGGGCGAATACATGAAGTCCCGCCTGAGTGCGATGCAGGCAAAGCACCCTGAGCTTATCAAAGAGGTAAGGGGCATGGGGCTGATTCTCGGCATGGAGCTTTCCAGGCCTGGCAGGGAGATTGTCGACGCCTGCCTTGCCAAGGGAGCCATTATCAACTGCACTGCAGAGAATGTGCTGCGCTTCGTACCGCCGCTGATTGTGACGAAAGAGCATATTGATGAGGTGTGCGATGTGGTAGAGAGCGTGCTGCCTGCATACTGCTGAAATCAGATAATATTGTATACCACAGGGTATAAATATTCACTTTCTCAGGCTGATGTAGTATAATTTAGACTGTTGGTGCAGGCTGCTGCACAAGGTATACAAATTGGAGGTTATAAAATGTTAAAAGGCAAGGATATGCTTTCCATTCACGATCTTTCTGTGGAGGATGTCAATGAAATCCTGGCTTTGGGCCATGAGCTGAAAGCCAAACAGAAGGCTGGCATTGAGCATCATATTCTCAAGGGCAAGACTTTGGGCATGATTTTTGAAAAGTCCTCTACCCGTACCCGTCTTTCCTTTGAAACCGGCATGTATCAGCTGGGCGGTCAGGCGCTGTTCCTGTCCAACCGCGATCTGCAGCTCGGGCGCGGTGAGCCGATCAAGGATACTGCCCGCGTGATGTCCCGGTATCTGGACGGCATTATGATCCGTACCTTCGGCCATGACAGAGTTGAAGAATTTGCTGAATGGTCTGATGTGCCTGTAATCAACGCCTTGACGGATTTGCTGCATCCTTGCCAGGTTCTGACTGACCTGCTGACTATTCAGGAGCATAAGGGAAAGAATCTCAAGGGCTTGAAGATGGCCTATGTGGGTGACGGCAATAATATGACCAATTCCTATATGTACGGCTGCGCCAAGGCTGGCATTGATTTTGTTTCGGCCAATCCAAAGGGCTTTGAGCCTGATATGCAGGTATATAAGAATGCCTGTGAGGATGCCAGGGAAACCGGGGCGGAAATCAGGCTGGTGACTGACCCGTTCGAGGCAGCCAGGGATGCTGATGTTGTAGTGACTGATACCTGGGCCAGCATGGGGCAGGAGGCAGAGCATGAGGAGCGCAAGCGTATCTTCAAGGATTATCAGGTCAATGCAGAGCTGCTGCGGGCAGCGGACAAGCGTGTAATTGTCATGCACTGTCTGCCGGCTTACCGTGGCGAGGAGATTACCGAAGAAATCATGGAAGCCTACGCTGATGTCATTTTTGATGAAGCGGAAAACCGTCTGCACACCCAAAAGGCTGTCATGGCACTGACCATGGGCTGAT
>JAQUZO010000001.1 GCA_028691285.1 Anaerovibrio sp.
GACGATACTGCCAAGCAGGTAGTAATCAAAGCGCTGCAGCCAAAGCCGAAGCAGCCTGTACAGCAGTCAAGGCCAGTTTCTCAGCAGGACAGACAGCCGAGACAGGCAGCTGGTGATGGACAGAGGCTACGGCAGCAGTCCGGCACATACAATCAGCCTAAGACTAACCGGACTGACGCAGCTCAGAGCAGGAACGGCAATCAGTCCAATGACAGAAGACCGTCAGGGCAGCGGAACTACAGCGGCAGCAATGCCGGTAACAGCGGCAATAATAATGCCAGACGTCCGCAGCAATATGGCAATAACAACAGCAATACCAGCCGCCCGCAGCAGCATGGCAGCAGCGGCATCAATACCGGGCGTCCGCAGCAGCACGGCAGCAGCGGCAGCAACACCGGGCGTCCGCAGCAGCACGGCAATAACAGCGGCAATGCCGGACGGCCGCAGAACAGACCTGCCGGCGGCAATCAGCCTAGGCAGCACAACAGCAATAACACCGGCAGCAACAATAATAACAACAATCGTCCTGAGCAGAATGACCGTAATAACAGGAATGATGTAAATAATAATCACGGCAACAGGATGGAGCGTACTGACCATATGGAAAAAAATGATCGTAACCGCCAGCCTGCCGGTCGCAATGACCGCAGCGGCAAGAATGGCAGGAGCAATTTCGGCAACAACGGCAGCTTCGGCAACAGGAACAACCGCGGCAGATATAACCGCAATCGTAATAATCAGCCGTCTGCGCCTAAGATGGAAATTGCCCGTCCAAAGAATATCAAGGTTGGCGAGAGCATCATTGTCAAGGATTTAGCCAGCAAGATGAGCTGTACAGCTGCAGAAATCATCAAAAAGCTGATGCTGATGGGTGTTTTGGCGAGCATCAATCAGGAAATTGACTTTGATACCGCCGTACTGGTAGCCGGTGAATTTGGCGTCAATGTTGAGGAACTGCCGCCGGAGGTAGATCCTACCCTGATTCCTGAGATCGTAGACGAGCCTAAGAGTCTGGTGCTGCGTCCGCCGGTTGTTACTGTAATGGGGCATGTTGACCACGGCAAGACCTCTCTTTTGGATGTAATCAGGAAAACCTCCGTTACTACTCATGAGGCAGGCGGTATTACTCAGCACATTGGTGCATATCAGGTAAAATGCCAGGGCAGGAAGATCGTTTTCCTGGATACACCAGGTCATGAAGCATTTACCGCTATGCGTGCCCGCGGTGCCCAGGTAACAGATATTGCTATTTTGGTTGTAGCTGCTGATGACGGTGTAATGCCTCAGACTGTAGAAGCTATCAATCACGCCAAGGATGCAGGAGTGCCGATTATCGTAGCTGTCAACAAGATTGACAAGCCGGGCGCCAACCCTGCCAATGTAAAGAATGAGCTGATGGAGCATGGGCTTGTGCCTGAGGAATACGGCGGAGAAACCATCATGGTAGAGGTTTCCGCCAAAAAGAACATCGGCATAGGCGACCTGCTGGAAATGATTCTGCTGGTAGCAGAGATGAAGGAGCTGAAGGCCAATCCGAAGCGTGAGGCACGCGGCGTTATCATCGAGGCCCAGCTTGATAAGGGCCGCGGTCCTGTAGCCACCGTGCTGGTACAATCCGGTACTCTGCGAATCGGTGATTCCATTGTTGCCGGCACCACCTACGGCAAGGTGCGCGCCATGCTCAATGACCGGGGAGAGAATGTCAAAAAGGCAGGCCCTTCTGTACCGGTGGAGGTATTGGGTCTCAATGATGTACCGGCAGCCGGTGATGAGCTGGCGGCGCTTGATGAGAAGCATGCCCGCAGCATTGCAGAAAAACGCATGGAGAAGCAGCGCAATGATATGATTCATTCCAAGAAGGTTTCTCTGGATGATTTGTTCAATCAGATTCAGGAAGGCCAGCTCAAGGACTTGAATATTGTGGTCAAGGCGGATGTGCAGGGTTCTGTAGAAGCTCTGAACAGTTCCCTGATGGGGCTGAACAGGAATGATGAAGTGCGTGTACGCATTGTCCATTCCGGTGTTGGCGCGGTTACAGAGTCTGATGTCATGCTGGCTTCTGCCTCCAATGCACTGGTCATTGCCTTCAATGTGCGTCCTGATGCCAATGCACGCCGGTTGGCAGATACAGAGTCCATAGACATCCGTACCTACCGCGTCATCTATGATGCGCTGAACGATGTTGAGGAAGCCATGAGCGGTATGCTGGCTCCTAAGTATAAAGAGATTATTCAGGGCAGGGTGGAAATCCGTCAGGTCATGAAGTTCTCCAAGGCACTGGTTGCCGGTTCTTATGTGCTTGAGGGCAAGATTACCAACCAGTCCAAAATTCGTATTGTCCGTGATAATATCGAGGTATTCGACGGTGAGCTGGATGGTCTCCGCCGCTTCAAGGATGATGTGAAGGATGTAGCAGCAGGCTACGAGTGCGGTATTACCATCAAGGATTATAAGGATTTCCGCGAGGGCGATATTATCGAGGCGTACATCATGGAGGAGGTCAAAACCACCATCAGTGATGTCAACAAGGATTAAGCTGTTTAAAAGGAACGGAGGGCGTTTTTTATGAGCCAGCTTCGTATCGAGAAAATCCAGGAGCTTATGAAGCAGGAAATCAGCCAGATTATCCTGCAGGAGGTCAAGGATCCAAGGATTGGCTTTGTGACGGTTACTCAGGTCGAGGTAAGCAGAGATTTGAGCTATGCCAAGGTTTATGTCAGCATTATGGGTGATGATGAACAGATTACTAAATGCTGGAAGGGTCTGAACAGTTCTCTCGGTTTCATTCGCCGTGAGGTCGGGCACCGCATCCGCCTGAGGATTGTGCCGGAGCTCAGACTGATGCTGGATAAATCGCTGGATTACAGCGATAATATCCAGAAGCTCCTGCTGCAGATTGAGCAGAAAGAGGAGCATAAGGAATAATTGATTGAGCAGACGATGTATACCTGCAGGAGCCGCTGTGAATGCTGTCTTTGTGACTGAGGCAGAGGCTTGCAGGTGTAGTCGGCTGCTCTTTTTTCATAGTGTGCTGAGATAAATGCCATGTAAGATTGATAGATGCAGATAGAAAAATCAGTTTCCCCTGCAGCGCCATGTCAGGATATCGGCTTGGAGCCGTTAAGTACCGGCGCTGCTGTCAGAGGTTTATTGGGGCTGGTGCGATAAAGAAGAGAGTGTATTTATCCTACAGGGTATTACTGATGATTTTAGGTGGTGTATTGAAATGAAAATATCTTTAAAAGAAACTGCAGCCAAGCTCTTGTCTGCGGACAGCTTAGTGATTACATCCCATGTGAACCCGGATGGGGACGCCCTTGGCTCATCGCTGGCACTGTACCAGATGATGATTCGTCTAGGAAAAAGGGCAGAGCTTTTGATAGATGACGATATTCCGGAAGCCTTCAGCTTTTTGCCTGATATAGCTGCCATAAAAAAACCGGAGGCTGAAAGCTATGATGCAGATTTGCTGGTTATGCTGGATGTCAGCAGAGACAGGATTGGCAGGGTAGCTGAGAAATGCCGGGCACCGATTCTGAATATCGACCATCATATCACCAATGACGGAGAGGCAGATTTTCTTTATTTGGATGCAGGCAGGGCTGCTACAGCTGAGATTGTGTATCAGCTTGCCAGGGAACTGGCTGTGGAGCCTGATGAAGCTGTGGCAATGTGCATCTATACAGGGATTTCTACGGATACGGGAAATTTTAAATTTTCCAATACCACGCCTTTTACCATGCGGGCAGCGGCGGATATGCTGGAGGCAGGTGCCAAGGCTCATATAGTTTCCGAGGCTTTGGAGCAGCGGAGCTACCAGGAGGTCATGGATAAGGCGAAGGCAATGCAGACTATTGAGCTGGCTTTTGATGGACGGGTGGCAGGCATCTATATAGACAATGCGCTTTATGAAACTATTGGGTCTACCGAGGGCTTTATTGATACGGTACGCATCATCGCCGGTGTGGATGCCGCAGTGCTGGTCAAGGAGGTCGAGGCGGGCAGATGCCGCATCAGCATGCGCTCCAAGGGAATGGATGTCAGCAGAATCGCTGCGGCCTTTCAGGGAGGCGGACATATCCGTGCTGCAGGCTGCAGCATTGAAAAGCCTCTGGCAGAAGCCAAGGAAATGCTTTTGCAGGAGATTGGCAAGGCGTTGTAAGCGGCTGGCTATATTGAAGAACAGGCAATTTGAAACCGGGCGGTATGGCCGCGGTCTCTTTTTTTGTCCAATTTATCCGGTGGGAATATCTGCGGTGGATAGAGCATTTTTTTGTCTGCAAAATGGGGCTTTTTAAAGATATGAAAAGACGAACTTTTTTGGTATGATTGATTTATTGAAGCAGATGTGTAATCGGATGATAGGAGGCAGGCAGATGAACATAGTAATCGCAATAGATTCACTGAAGGGAAGTCTTTCATCCCTGGAGGCAGGGGCGGCCATCTCCAGAGGAATCAAAAAAATATATCCTCATGCGGACATTCAAATCCGTCCTCTGGCAGACGGCGGAGAGGGGACTGTCGAGGCATTGGCCCTGGGCATGGAGGGCAAAATTGAATCAGTACAGGTTACTGGCCCCTTAGGACAAAAGGTTATTGCTGATTATGGTATTTTAGAAAAATCCCAGGCGAATGGAAAAAAGACGGCAATTATTGAAATGTCGGCAGCGGCGGGAATTACTTTGGTGAAGGAGTCAGAAAAGAATCCGCTGCAAACAACGACCTATGGTGTTGGTGAAATAATTAAAGCGGCAATAGCCAAGGGCTGCCGACATTTTATCGTGGGAATCGGCGGCAGCGCGACCAATGACGGCGGCATTGGGATGCTGCAGGCGTTGGGGTTCGGCATTTTGAACAAGGATGGCAGGCAGGTTGCTTTTGGCGCACAGGGCCTGCAGGAAATTGAGCGCATTACCGATGAAAATGCACTGCCGGAATTAAAGGAATGTACCTTTCGCATAGCATGTGATGTCACCAATACCCTGTGTGGAAAAGAGGGGGCAAGTGCAGTATACGGCCCGCAAAAGGGCGCTGACCCGGATATGGTCCTGCAGATGGACAGATGGCTTGCCGATTATGCGGGCCTGTCCAGGAAAAAATATCCTCGGGCAGATATGGAGCAGCCTGGAACAGGTGCTGCGGGTGGACTTGGTTTTGCATTCCTGACATATATGGATTCAAAGCTGGAGTCAGGCATCAGGATCGTCCTGGAGGAAACCAGGCTTGAGGAATATGTACAGCAGGCAGATATTGTCATTACCGGTGAGGGCAGGCTGGATGAACAGACAGCAATGGGCAAGGCTCCTGTCGGAGTCGCTGAGATTGCAAAAAAATATCAGAAAAAAGTGATTGCCTTTGCAGGGTGTGTGACCGAAGCTGCAGGTGTCTGCAATGAAAAGGGAATAGACGCCTTTTTCCCCATTTTGAGAAAAGCTGTTTCCCTGGAAGAGGCAATGGAGCCAAAAAATGCAGAAGAAAATATGTCAGCGGCAGCAGAGCAGGTATTTCGTTTGATTCGCTGCTGTGAAGCAGGCAAATAGGCAGCCGGTTTGTATTGCTGTCAGGAAACCCGGCCGGGTGGAGTCTGATATGACCCTAAAAAGTTAGACCTTATCAGCGAGATAGTTTTGGCTGTCTCGCTATTTTTTTTGGACTGGCAGCGTGGCCGCATTGCTGTTGAACAGATTGATGGTAAACTGCTGAAAAAGAACTGCAGCAGGCGAAAGCAGGTTTTTGGCATTCCAGGCAATACCTACAGAACGCTGGCAGATGGGAAAGGCGATGGGCACGAAGCAGACACCCCTCTGTTCCATGCAGGGGATGTGGGGAATCAGGCTGACGCCCAGGCCGGCCGCTACTAGTGAGGTCAGGGTCTGGACCTCATCTCCTTCAAATATGACTTGAGGGGTGCTCTCTGCCAAATCGAGGAATTGGTTTATCTGCTGCCTCAGGCCATATTCCGGTTTTAGGGTGATGAAAGGTGCGTCGTCGATTTCCTGCAAATATACTATTTCTTTCCTGGCCAACGGGTGGTCATGGGGAACTGCCAGGAAAATTTCTTCCGAACACAGATACATCCAGGCGATATTTTCGCCATTCAGCATGGAGCACAGGCAAATATCAGCTTCGCCTTCTGAGAGCTGTTCGGCCAGTACATCAGAATTCTGCTGATTGAGCTTGATTTGTATTTGAGGATAGCGGTCATGGAAGCTGCTGAGGATTTCCGGCAGAATAGTTTCACCCAGGGAATGGAGAAAAGACACTCTGACAATAGATTCACCATCAGTTACGGCGGATATTTCCCGCAGGGCGATATCCAGCTCGCGGATACTGCGGTTTACATGGAACAGCAGCTTTTCTCCTGCTTCCGTGAGGACGGTCTGTTTTCCCTGCCTGCTCAGGAGAGGAGTGCCGATTTCCTGCTCCAGCTTGGCGATAGAGCGGCTCAGTGCCGATTGGGATACGGAAATATCCTGTGCCGTTTGAGTGAAGCTTTTTCTCTGAGCCAAAGCCTGAAAATATTTTAACTGCGTCAATTCCATAAAAGTATCCATCCATTTCTTGCATAATAATTTTTTCTGTTACCTATTCTATAGGCTATATATGGCACTTACAAGGAAAAAATTGGATTTTGTAATGAAACTTTTGCATGGAAAAGTGTATTTTTTTGCATATAGACAGCAATCTGTCCAATTTATCTGTTAATATGCAAATATGTTCTAGCTTTGTTGACTTTTGTTCATTTGACGCATGGAGCCTCGCTTTTTATAATGACTATCGATGCAGGAAGTGAATGCATTTATGAAAGGATAAGGTGAGGTTATCATGAATCAGGACTATGAAGAATCGTGGAAGGAGCTGTCCTATGAATTACATCTTCCGCCGGAGGAACTGCGCGATATTCTTTTGGCAAATAACTGTCTCAGGCCGGAGCATGAGCACAAGAAAACAATCCATAGAGAAGAAAAGGAGCTGACAGATATGCCAGACACCGTTGTGTCGGATAAGCTGTGGACAAAGGATTATATTTTTGATGTAGGGGTCAATTTTCTGTTGTATACGGTGCATTTTCTTTTGATGCTCTGGTCTACGGCATACGCTATTCATGTCTGGGATGTGTCTATCAGTACTGCCGGACTAGCTTCGGGCATTTTTATCGTCGGAGCCCTGTTTGCCCGTATCCCTGCCGGACGCTTTATTGATTTTATCGGCAGGCGGCATCTTTTCTTGGCAGGAACGGCAATGTTCTTTCTGCTGATATTCTTCTATCATCTGGTGCCGTCTTTGGAGCTTTTTTTGCTGGTGAGGTTTATGCACGGTGCTGCTTTCGGCATCACCTCTACTGCCGCCAGCACCATTGCGGCAGCACTGGTGCCTCTGAAGCGCATGGGAACAGGCATTGGTTATTTTACGCTGGGCGTCACCATCGCTTCTGCGGTGGGGCCTTTTTTGGCCATGAACCTGATTGCTGCGGAAGAGTTTTCCCTCTGCATCAATATATGTCTCGGCATTGCCCTGGGAATTTTTCTTTTGTCCTTCGGGATTCATGCGAAGGAAAGGGTTATCCTGCCGGAGGAAAAGGCTGATATCAGGGCTGTGTCCTGGGACAGATTCTTTTCTGTGAAGGCACTGGCCATTTCCTGTATTGCTTTGGTCGGAGGCGTCTGCTATTCGACTGTGCTGAGTTTTTTGGGGGCATATACAAATGCCATCGGTATTACCGGTATCGGCGCAACCTGCTTTTTCCTGTTTTTCGCCGCGGCTGCCTTTGTCAGCCGTCCGCTGACCGGCTGGCTGCTGGATAATTACGGCGGCAATATCGCTGTTTATCCGGCGCTTATTTCTATGGCAGCGGCTATGGCTGTTATGGCCGGTGCCGGCAGCGATGCTGAGCTCTTAGCCGGGGCACTGCTTTTGGGCTATGGCTATGGTACGATTACCGCCTCCTGCCATGCGCTGGCTGTGCACTGTGCTCCGATGCACCAGGCAGGCATTGCGACCAGCACCTATTTTGTCCTGCTGGATTTTGGCATCGGCATTGGCCCATATACCCTGGGCAGCTTTGTACCGTCCCTTGGCTTTTCTTTTGTTTATCTGGCTGCCGGTGTCCTTGCTGCTGCCGGAATGGTGATGTATTATTGCCTGCTGGCCCGCCGCAGGCGTTTTTCCCGTCATCAGATGGACAGGGACAGTCAGGCCAAAACCATCGTTGAAGAACGCCGCAGGCAATTTTATGCCAGACGCTTTGCAAAGTCCGCGAATGGCCTTCACAGGCAGGCGGTGTAGCAGACAGAAGAGGGCATTACTCAGAAAAATTTATGTTTTGCTTGTGTTTTTACCTATTTATCATTATAATTTTAATTAAACATTTTAATATGTTATAAAAAACAGTACCCGCAAGAGGCTGCGTTGAAAGGGGTTTTTTGTATGGATTTAAAATTTTATGTATGTGAGCATTGCGGCAATATTATCGTAAAGGTCAAGGATTCAGGCGTGCCTGTAGTGTGCTGCGGCGAGGCTATGAAGGAGCTGGTTCCGGGCACTACTGATGCTGCGCTGGAGAAGCATGTACCGGTATATGCTGTTGATGGAACCCAGGTCAGGGTTACGGTAGGTTCGGTGGCGCATCCTATGCTGCCGGAGCATTTTATCCAGTGGATTGCGGTAAAGACATTGCAGGGCTGCCAGATGAAGCACCTGGAGCCAGGGCAGAAGCCTGAGGCTGTCTTTGCACTGACTGAAGGGGACAAGGTGGAAGCAGTATTTGAGTATTGCAATTTACATGGCTTGTGGAAGGCGTAAGTTGTTTTTTAGAAATTTCTGATGTCTGTTTCTGTATATCGCTTTAGTGTGTGTTATTGCCTCTGGTACTGCTTTTTTAGATATCAAACAGGCAGGTATGACTGACTGATTACTGCAGGTCAGCTTGAAAGCTGATTTACAGTAATCAGTTTTTTGTTTTGTCCATTTGTGGCGGCAGGGAATTTGCGGTATAATATTTTTAGTTTTGAAATGGAATGGGTGACATCATGGACAAATATCGTATCGTGCCTGAAAATTGCAGAATACTGGCTCAGCTGGTGGGTGAAATGGAGCTGGTGCCTGGAGAGCAGCGGCTGTTGGAACGGTGCTTTATTCGTCATGTGGAGGTTACACCGGACACGAATATGTGGGAAATCCTGATTTGGTCGGATGCGGAGCTGCCCAAGGCACTTTTGGACAGGTGCAGCGGTTATGTGGCGGCCAGACATGGTGTAAGGCAGGTCGTGCTGTATCCTACAGTCATCAAGCTGGAAAAAATCCTGGAACAGAAGTGGGAGCAGCTGATAGATTTTGTCTGCAGAGGGGATCATGCTGCCAAGGTTATTTTGGCGCAGTCAAGGCGTGTGTATGGACAGGAAAGTATTTTGCTGCAGGTGCAGGGCGATTTTGCCCGTTATTTTCTGAAGCAGCATAAGATATTGCAGAAGCTGACCGACGGGGCTTTGAAAATCATCGGTTATCCGCTGCGCATGGAATGCCAGGCGGTCTATGAAGAAATCGAGGCCTTCAAGCAGGAAAAACCGGTGGCAACGCCCGAATATCTGGCCGCTTTGGAAAATATCCATACGGCAGCCGAAGTACCGCCTGCACAGGGGAGCGGTCAGGCATCAGGCGGTGTGGAACGGCGCAGCAGCAGCTCTGGGGAAAACGGCGACACTGGACGCAGGAACGGCAGCAATGGCAGCAAAAGATACCGCCGCAGCAAGCTGATTGTCGGGGCGGAGGATTCACCGCAGGTATTTGGCGAGGGAATCGTGGGAGAGCTGACCCCTATCAAACAGCTGCAGGGAGAGCTGCGCTCGGTTGTTGCCCAGGGGTATATTGCCGGTGTGGACGGCAAGGAATTTGCCAATACCAATATGCTGCTCTTTTCTCTGGCAGATAATACAGAGGGGATAAGCTGCAAGGTTTTTCTCAGCGATCACGATGCCTATGAGCTTGTTTTGGGCAGGCTCAAAAAGGAAGCCAAAGCAGGCGGGATGGTCAAGGTCAGGGGAGCGGTGCGCTATGATACCTACTCCAACGATTATAGCCTGATGCCTGATGCCCTGCTGCTGGTGCCGAAGGAGCAGCGCAGGGATGAGGCTGCAGAAAAAAGAGTAGAGCTGCACTGTCATACCAATATGAGCTCAATGGATGCAGTTTCTTCAGCCAAGGTGCTGATCAAAACTGCTGCTAAATGGGGCTGGCCTGCTATCGCCATTACGGATCATGGGTGTGTGCAGGCTTTTCCTGATGCCATGTCTGCGGCGAAGGAGGCAGGCATCAAGATTATTTATGGGGTGGAAGGATACCTGACCGGCGATGATTACAAGCAGAAGCGGGCACATCATATTATCATCCTCGCCAAAAATCCGATTGGCCTGAGAAATCTGTACAAGCTGATTTCCATGTCCAATCTGCGGTTCTTTTTCAAAAGGCCCCGGCTGCCAAAAAAGCTGATCCAGGAATATCGTGAGGGGCTCATCATCGGCTCTGCCTGCGAAGCGGGAGAGCTGATGCGCGCTATTGTAGCAGGCGCCCCGGAGGAGGAGCTTCTGGAGCTGGCCGGATTCTATGACTACCTGGAGATCCAGCCTATCGGCAATAACGAATTTTTGATTCGTGAGGAGGCTTTTCCTGACATCAATACCGAGCAGGACCTGATCAATTTGAACCTAAAGGTAGCAGAACTCGCCAAAAAGCTGCACAAGCCGTTGATTGCCACCTGTGATGTACATTTCCTCAATCCGGAGGATCATATTTACAGGGCAATACTCATGAAGGGAACCGGCTTTAAGGATGCAGACAGACAGCCTCCTCTGTACCTGCGTACTACAGAGGACATGCTGGCAGAATTTACCTATTTGGGTGAGGAAGCAGCCTATGAGGCGGTGGTGACCAATCCCCGCAAAATAGCTGAGATGGTGGAGCAGTTCAAGCCGATTCCTGATGGACTGTATTCACCGATGATTCCTGGCGCTGACGAGGCAATCAGCGACATGACTTATGCCAAGGCCCACGATTTGTATGGCAGTGTCCTGCCGAAAGTGGTTCAGGACCGTATAGATCAGGAGCTGAAGCCGATTATTGCCCATGGGTTCTCTGTGCTGTATCTGATTGCTCACAAGCTGGTAAAAAAATCCAATATTGACGGCTATCTGGTGGGCTCCCGCGGCTCGGTAGGCTCTTCCTTTGTGGCAACCATGACGGATATCACAGAGGTAAACCCGCTGCCGCCTCACTGGCGTTGTCCTCACTGCAGGCACAGTGAGTTTATTCTGGACGGCTCCTATGGCTGCGGCTATGACCTGCCTGACAAGGCATGTCCTGTATGCGGCACTGATATGCTCAAGGATGGCCATGAAATACCTTTTGCAGTATTTTTAGGCTTTGACGGGGACAAGGTGCCTGATATCGATTTGAACTTCTCGGGAGAATATCAGCCGGTAGCGCACAAATATACGGAGGAGCTCTTCGGCAAGGACAATGTTTTCCGTGCCGGCTCCATTACTACTGTAGCTGATAAAACAGCGTACGGCTTTGTCAAGAGGTATTATGAGGAAAAGGGACAGGCGAAGCGTGAGGCCTTTATCGGCCGCATGGCAGCAGGCTGCCAGGGCGTAAAGCGCACGACAGGGCAGCATCCTGCCGGTATCATGGTAGTGCCCCGCAATATGGATGTGCATTTCTTTACACCTCTGCAGCATCCGGCGGATGATTTGACCTCCAGGACCATCACCACTCATTTTGATTATCACTCTATCAGCAGCCGTCTGGTCAAGCTGGATATTCTGGGACACGATGATCCGACCGTCATCAAGATGCTGGAGGATTTGACCCATCGTGACCCTAAGACGATTCCTTTTGATGATCCGGCGACCCTGAGCATCTTCAATTCTACAGCAGCTTTGGGCGTAACGCCGGAGCTGCTGGGAGCCAACTCCGGTACCTATGGCATTCCGGAATTCAGGACGAATTTCACCCGTCAGATGATTGATGATACCAATCCACGCTGTTTCAGTGATTTGGTGCGGATTTCCGGCTTTTCACACGGAACGGATGTATGGCTGGGCAATGCCCAGGATCTGATCAAGGGCGGCACCTGTACCCTGCAGAATGCTATTTCCGCCCGTGATGATATTATGATTTATTTGATGCACAGCGGTGTAGATCCGCTGGCATCCTTTAAAATCATGGAGCGCGTCCGCAAGGGCAAGGGGATTCCTGAGGAGCAGGTTGCCATGCTGCGGGAGAAGAAGATTCCTGAGTGGTATATCGAGTCCTGCCAAAAGATAAAGTATATGTTTCCTCGTGCCCACGCTACTGCTTATGTGATGATGGCGTACCGCATCGCCTTTTGCAAGGTGCATTATCCACTGGCTTATTATGCGGCATATTTTTCCATCCGTGCCGCAGCTTTTGATGCGGATATTATTTCCATGGGGCAAAAGGCCGTCGAGGAGAAGATGGCGGAGCTGGAGGCCAAAGACAAGCGTGAGGTCAAGGAGGAGGAGCTGTATATAGTTTTGCAGCTGGCCTGGGAAATGTATATCCGCGGTTTTGTCTGCGAGAAGGTAGACCTGTACCGTTCCAAGGCTGACAGATTTATGATGCTGCCCGAGCACAATGCCATTTTGCCGCCTTTTACGGCACTGGGAGGGCTGGGCAGCGTAGATGCACATTCCATTGAGGAGGAACGCAAAAACGGCATGTTTTCTTCTATTGAAAATATGAAAAAGCGTACCGGAATCACCAAGACATCGGTGGAGGTCCTGCGGAAGCATGGCTGTCTCGATGGTATGGATGAAAGTGACCAGCTCAGCCTTTTCGGCTGAAAATCACAAAAAAGTGTTGACAGAGAATAAAAAATTATATATAATTTCAATTGTTGTCACGCAAGTAGGCAAGTGTAAATGGCCCGGTAGTTTAGTTGGTTAGAATGCCGCCCTGTCACGGCGGAGGTCAGGGGTTCAAGTCCCCTTCGGGTCGCCACTTTTTTGTGCGGACAATTGGAGCTGCGGAAATAGCTCAGTTGGTAGAGCATCACCTTGCCAAGGTGGGGGTCGCGAGTTCGAGTCTCGTTTTCCGCTCCATTTTTTCTGTAAATTGTATATTGGTGACATAGCCAAGCGGTAAGGCCGAGGTCTGCAAAACCTCTATTCCCCAGTTCGATTCTGGGTGTCACCTCCAATGCGGAAATAGCTCAGTTGGTAGAGCATCACCTTGCCAAGGTGGGGGTCGCGAGTTCGAGTCTCGTTTTCCGCTCCATTTTTTTCTGTAAAATTTATATATTTGGTGACATAGCCAAGCGGTAAGGCAGAGGTCTGCAAAACCTCTATTCCCCAGTTCGATTCTGGGTGTCACCTCCAAACGACATGATCTGCCCCTGAGCCTTCTCAGGGGTTTTTATTTGCCTTTTTGTTCTAAACCTACTATAATGAAACAGTAAATATTGAGAATTGAGGTTGACCGATGGCAGATAATGTTATGAGAAAAATTACGGATAATCTTTTGAAGGTTTACAATTACGCTTTCCTGGAGGATACTACCTATGGCTTTTATAAGCCGAATGAGGCTATGTATGTGGGAGTGCGCATGACTGCGAAGCAGTACAATTGCCCTAAGTGCGGCAGAGCATTTACGGTTGATATACGCAATGACAATGACGGGATTCTATATTTTTCCAAGGAGCGCATCGGGGAGCAGAAGCAGGTCTATGAAAGGCTGGGATTGGATTTTCCGGCAGACTGGGAGCTGATGGAGAAGCCGTATACCTATCAGCTGATTGGCTATTGTGCCGATTGTGCCCGCAGGGAGCTGGGAGACTCGGAGGATGTGGGGCAGAGAATAAACAATCTTTGCCATGAGCTGTATCTGCAGGACATGCTGGTATCAGACAAGGCAAGACAGTATATGACTGATGCGGTGCAGCACTGGCTTGACGGTATTCATGAGGCAGAGGAGCTGACCCGTTTTGATTTGGCCAACCCTGAGGTACTGCAGGAATTGATTTGGATCATGGTACTTAGCGATACAGAAGCCTGTGAGCAGGCGCTGCAGGATTATCGTGATGCCCTGCAGCCTGTCCTTTATGAGCTGGGCACTCTGCTGGAGAAGGCTACACCGGCCTGGAAGGCATATACTGCCCGCAGTTCCAGCCTGCCGGAATCAATGTCCGATGGAGAATACCATGAATATACACTGGCTTTTCCTGCCGATGATACAGTGGGGCAGGATTTTTACTTTAAAAAGAGTGTGGAGAAGGCCAGGGCAGAAATGTTCATCAGGCAGCCGCGCATCAACTCTATCCAGGATTTGCTGGCGGATGCAGGCTTCCAGGAAAAATGGCTGGATATGGTGATGGATAAGGCTAATGAGCTGACACGCTGATGAGGTAACAGATATGAAAAACAGGTGGTTGTTATGCTTGGCACTGGTGTGTGCTGTTTTGGTGTCTTTTTCCGCCCCGGCTGCTGCCGAAAAAGGTTCCCTGCAGCCTGTAGATTTTACCTTCAAAGGTGTAGCTTTGGGGGATACGGCAGCTGTCATGAAGGAAAAGCTGGGCGAGCCTGACTTTGATACGGATATCCTGGTGCTGGACCAGACGGTGAAGTGCTATGTGTACTCCTCTGTCCTGAAGGTTTGTACTGATCCGCGCAATGACAAGGTAGTTGCTGTTGTCTGCAAGGACAAGGAATACAGGGCCAGGGCTGATGTGACCTACGGCTCTACCAAGGCAAAGCTGATGCAGGTGTATGGCAGGGCGGACCGCTATAAGAAGGACGGATCGATTTATTATGTTTACCGCAGTCCTGAGAATGAAAAACAGAAGCTCATGCTTTTGATGGAGCCTGAGCATTATTATGTTGAGAGCTTTTTGCTGACCAGCCTTCCTCTGACAGAGGATGAGCTGGCAGAATATGAAATGGGAGAGTTTGCTGCTATTTCAGGCGGAGGGACTGATGAGGTGTCCGGCGGCGTCAATGACAAGGGAGAATGGTGGGCCTCCTATGGCATTGCGGAAAATGCTGCTGCAGGGATACAGTCCTGAGCTTTGTGGGAGTGTATATTGTTTGAGGAAGCAGGTGTAATTTTTTGGATATAAAGCACTTGATAAGAGTAGCCCAGGGGTTGGAGCCGGCAGATTTGGTACTGAAAAATGCCGAGGTATTCCATGTCTGCACAGGTGAGTTCCTTCTTTGCGATATTGCAATTTCTGACGGCTATATTGCCGGAACGGGCACTTATTTCGGCATTGAGGAAATTGATATGCAGGGCAGGTATATCACGCCCGGCTTCATAGATGCTCATGTACATATCGAAAGCTCGATGCTGACGCCATACCAGTTCGCAAAGGCGGCACTGCCCTGCGGCGTGACAACGATTGTTACGGATCCTCACGAGCTTGCCAATGTCTGCGGCACCAGGGGCATTGAGTTTATGCTGGAGGCAACGGAGCATATACCTTTGAATGTATATGTCATGCTTCCGTCCTGTGTCCCATCTACGAATTTTGAAGATTCGGGAGCTGCTTTGCTGGCAGAGGATTTGGAGCCGTTTTTGCAGCATCCGAGGGTTTTGGGGTTGGCAGAGGTGATGAATGCTCCGGGTGTGCTGCGCCAGGAGGAAAATATGATGGCAAAGCTGCGCATGGCCAAAGGATATCACATTGACGGGCATGCGCCTGGTCTGACCAGCAGCCAGCTTATGGGCTATGCGGCAGCAGGAGTCACCTCCGATCACGAGTGCATCAACAGAGAGCAGGTCCTGGAGCGGCTGAGAGCCGGTATCAGCATCATGATGCGGGAAGGCACTGCAGCCAAAAACCTCAAGGATTTGCTGCCGGCAGTGAATTCGGATACTGTATCTCAGTTTATGTTCTGTGCAGATGACAAAATTCCGGCGGAGCTTTTGGGCAGCGGCTATATCAATGATATGGTCAGGACGGCCATCAGGGAAGGGGTCAGCGTAGCCAATGCACTGCAGATGGCTACCATGAATGCTGCCCGGCATTACAACCTGCAGGACATCGGTGCTGTATTGCCCGGACGCAAAGCAGATTTGCTGGTGTTCGATGATTTGGATGAATGGAAGCCTGTGCAGGTATATAAGGACGGCAGGCTGGCCTGCGAGCATGGCAGGCTGCTGCAGATGGGAAGCCCGCTGGATTCCAGTGCCTTGGAGAATACAGTAAATGTCGGAGCAGCGGATTTGGAAAGCCTCAGGCTGCCCGTTGCTGGGGATATGGCCAATGTCATTGGCCTGGTGCCGTACCAGATAGTTACCAAAAAGGCAGTGCTGCCAGTCAAAAAGATTGATGGCTGCGCTGTCAGCGATATAGAAAATGATATATTGAAGATAGCTGTTTTTGAGCGGCATAAGGCCACAGGAAAGGTAGGCAAAGGCCTGGTCAAGGGCTTTGGCCTTAAAAGAGGTGCGCTGGCATCAACGGTGGCCCATGATTCGCACAACCTGATTGTTGTTGGTACGAATGACACAGATATGCTGACAGCAGTCAAAGAGCTGCAGCGTATGGGCGGCGGTATCTGCATTGTGGAGAATGGCCAGCTTACAGACGCGCTCCCGCTGCCTGTAGGCGGCCTTATGACCAATGAGCCTGCTGAGGCTGTAGCAAAAAAGCAGGAGGAGATTATCGCCAGAGCAAGGGAAATGGGCGTACCGGAGTTTTATTCGCCGTTTTTGACGCTGGCATTCCTGAGTCTGCCGGTGATACCTTCCCTCAAGCTGACAAATCGCGGCTTAGTGGATGTTGATTCTTTTAAATTTATTTCGGTGGGGGTTAAATAATGGTTTCTCTTAGCACAGCTGCCAAATATAAAAGGCTGCTGAGTCCGTTTAGTGTCTGCAGGTTCGTACTGCTTTTGTGTGCAGCCTGCCGTCTGATGATGCCGGATTATGGCGTGGCAGCAGGGGAAAGGATATTGCCCAATCCTCCGGCTGTGACAGCCGAAGCAGCTATCGTTGTGGATATGAAGACTGGCGGCATCATTTACGCCAAAAATGCTGATAAAAGAGAATATCCTGCCAGTACCACCAAGATTATGACAGCCATTCTGCTTCTGGAGGACGGTGACAATAATCAAAATGTGGTGGTGAGTTCTTATGCTGCCAATGATGAGGGGACAGCACTTTGGAGCGGTCAGTCGATGCGACGGTTCGATATGCTGGAGCTGATGCTGCTGGAGTCTGACAATGGCGCGGCAACAGCTTTGGGCGAGTCTGCTGCCGGCAGTGAGGCACTGTTTTCTGTGATGATGAATAAAAAAGCCCGGGAGCTGGGCATGAGCGGTACTCACTTCGTGAATGCCAATGGCCTGCCTGATGAAGAGCATTATTCTACTGTGCGCGATATAGCCAGGGCTGCTGATTATGCGATGGACAATACCATGTTCAGGCGGATCGTTGGCAGTCCCAAGCTGCTGCTGCCTGATTGGAATACTCCAGGTGCGGTATATGAGGCAGAAAATACCAATAAGCTCCTGGAAAGCTATGATGGCTGCATAGGCATCAAAACAGGCTATACTCAGGCTGCCGGAGGCTGCCTGGTATCTGCAGCACAGCGAAATGGCAGGGAGCTTCTCTGTGTTGTGCTGAAATCAAAGGACATGGATACGAGGTTTTCTGACTCTGCAGCACTCCTGGATTATGGTTTTTTATGCGCAGAAAATGGTTTGGCAGAGCTGCCGAGGATTGAGGGGATAAAATGAACATAGAGCATATTCATCATTACAGCCATCATTTGAACAGGGAAATGAATATCCGGGTTTATGGTCATGACGGACTGCCGGTGGTTGCTTTTCCATGTCAGGATGGTGACTGCTACAATTACGAGAGCTATGGCTTTATGGACAATATTGCGGATTATATTGACGGAGGAGCCATTCAGCTTTATGTAGTCGATACTGTGGATGCGGAGAGCTGGTCTGATGCCTTTGGTGACAAAGGCTGGCGTGCATGGCGGCAGGAGCAGTATTATCATTATATTGTTGAGGAGGTGCTGCCCTGCATCTATTCCCGCAACCACAGCGGCAAGCTGCCTGTCACCTTCGGCTGCAGCCTGGGAGCAACCCATGCGGCAATTGTTTTTCTGCGCCGCCCCGACCTTTTTGGCGGTGTGTTGGCACTTTCTGGTGTATATGACGCAAAGTATTTCTTTGATGGCTGGATGAATGAGGTGCTGTACCGCAATTCTCCGGTTCATTTCATGGAGAACCTGCCGCCGGAGCACTGGTATGTGGAGCTGTATAACAAGCGCAGGCCTATTTTCTGCGTGGGACAGGGGCCTTGGGAGGATGAGGGCAGGCGTACTACGGCAATTATGCGGGATCTGTTCAATGCCAAGGGGATTGGTGCCTGGTGTGATTTTTGGGGTTATGATGTGGAGCATGACTGGCCCTGGTGGAAAAAGCAGATGCGGTATTTTCTGCCTTATTTGCTGTGAGGGAAGTCGATATTATGGGTATTGGAAGGTAAAAAATGAATTTTGTATTTATTTCGCCTCATTTTCCCAGGACCTATTGGCTTTTTGCCAATCGTCTGAAGCGTAATGGGGTAAATGTGCTTGGAATTGGGGATTGTCCATACGATGGTTTGCAGGATAATGTGCGTGGTTCGCTGACGGAATATTATTATGTGCAGGATATGAAGGACTACAGCCAGATGTTCAGGGCTGTTGCATTTTTTTCCTTTAAGTATGGCAAGATTGACTGGCTGGAATCCAACAATGAATTCTGGCTGGAGCAGGATGCCCGCCTGCGTACGGATTTCAATATTACCACCGGTGAGCAGTATGGTGATATCAGGCGCTTGAAATGCAAATCTGCCATGAAGGAATATTACCGAAAGGCAGGCATCGCCTCGGCTGCCTTGCATCAGGTATCCACTCTGGCAGCGGCGCAGGATTTTATCAGCAGAGTCGGCTATCCGGTTGTTGTCAAACCAGATGTGGGCGTGAATGCCAATGACACCTATAAGCTGAAGAACGAGGCTGAGCTGAAGGACTTTTTCGCAGATTGTCCTCAGGAGCCTTATGTGATGGAGGAATTCGTCCAGGGGAAAATTTTTTCCTATGATGCGATTTTGGATAACAGGTCTAATCCGTTGATGGAATCGTGTACAGAATGGCCGTTGTCCATCATGGATATCGTGACAGATAAACTAGATTTGGCTTATTTTGTCAGAGCGGATATTCCGCCGGCTCTCAAGAGGGCAGGTGAGGCTGTCATCAGAGCTTTTGACATGAAGAGCCGCTTTGTGCATCTGGAATTTTTCCAGCTGACAGAGACCAAGGCCGGTCTGGGCAGGGCAGGGGATTTTGTCGGGCTTGAGGTGAATATGCGTCCGGCTGGCGGCTATACCCCTGACATGATGAATTTTGCTCACAGCATGGATGTTTATCGGATTTGGGCTGATATGGTAACTGACAACCGTCGGCTGCAGCGGGAGCTGCATGATGATTATTTCTGTGTTTACGCAGGACGGCGCGACCAGTTCAGTTATGTGTACTCACCGGAGGAAATCAGCAGGCGCTATGGCAATGATATTGTGATGGCTGAAAGAATGCCGGAGATGATGGTGCCTCAGATGGGGAATCAGTGCTATATTGTCAGGCTGAAAACGGAGCCGGAGGTACAGGAGTTCATCAATTTTGTAACGGCGCGAAGGTAATGGAAAATTATGAAAAAAATATTTATGTGTATGCTGCTGCTGGTGACCTTTATGACCAGCGCCTGTGCAGCAGGGTCATTTTTTGATTTTAAGAAGGATGAAGGAGCGAGTAAAGTGGCTAATCGTATTGCAGTTTTTGATACTAACATGGGTGAATTCGAAATTGAGCTTTTTGGAGATAAGACGCCGATTACTGTCAAGAATTTTGTTGATTTGGCGCAGGATGGGTTTTATGACGGCGTGATTTTTCATCGTGTCATTGAAGGCTTCATGATTCAGGGCGGCGATCCGACCGGTACAGGCATGGGTGGCCCTGGCTATACAATTGAGGATGAATTTGTGAAGGATCTGCATCATGACGATGAAGGGGTGCTGTCCATGGCAAATACCGGCCGTCCGCATACAGGCGGCTCCCAGTTTTTCATTACCCTGGCAGCTACTCCTTGGCTGGACGGGCATCATACTGTTTTTGGCAAGGTGGTCAAGGGCATGGAGGTTGTTCGTGAGATAGGACATGTCAAGACAGGTGCCCAGGACCGTCCTGTACATGATGTGGTAATCAATAAAATCACCATAAGGGATGCAGAGTGAAATGAGTGAGGCCGAAAAAGCATATACATATATTTTGGAATGCTGTGACGGCAGTCTGTATACCGGTTACACTGTTGACTTGTCCCATCGCCTGAAAATGCACAATGCGGGCAGGGGCAGCAAGTATACCCGCAGCCGCCTGCCGGTCAGGCTGGTCTACTGCGAGGAGTTTCCGCTGAAAGCAGAGGCTATGCGGCGGGAATGCGAGATAAAAAAGCTGACCCGGAGCCAAAAGCTGGAACTGATAGCAGAATAATTTCAAGGATATCTTCCCCTGGAAGGTATCCTTTTTCTTTTAGTTTCATTATCTATATAACTGTAAAATGTTTTGACGGTGAGTTAGCAAAAGAATATAATATTTAGAAGAGCAAAGTATTGACGAATATGGGTCACTGTGGTATCATATTATCCGTTAGCACTTTAATGAGATGAAGGATGAAAATATTTACAGCGGAGGCGTTCAGATGACTTCTAATGATATGGAATATATTACAATTGCACTGCCGAAGGGCAAGCTCTTTGGGCTTTCAGCGGATCTGCTGGCGAAGGTTGGCTATACTGCCGAGGATTTAAGTGAAAAATCCCGTCGGCTGGTAATTGTCAATGAGGAAAAAAAGATAAAATTCATCATCAGCAAGACTGCTGATGTACCTACCTATGTTGAATATGGGGCGGCAGATATAGGCATTATCGGCAAGGATGTACTGATGGAATCCGGGATGGATGTCTATGAGCTGCTTGACCTTGGCTTTGGCCGCTGTCATTTGATGATGGCAGTCAATAAGCAGCACAGGCGGGAAAAGCTGACGGATTATGCTCATACGCGTGTTGCGACCAAGTTTCCTCATATTGCCGAGAAGTTTTTTAACAGCAAAGGCATGCAGATGGAATACATCAAGCTGAACGGCTCTATTGAGCTGGGGCCGATTGTAGGGCTGTCCGAGAGCATTGTTGATATTGTGGAAACCGGCACGACACTGCGGGAGAACAATCTGGAGGAAATTGCCTATATCATGGATGCGACGGCGCGCCTGATCTGCAACCGGGTGAGCTTTAAGCTGAAGTTTGACAGGATCAATCAGCTTACAGAGGATTTGAAGCAGCTATTGGCAGCAGCGGAGGAGGAAAAACAATGAGAATCGTCAATGTGAGAGAAATGGGCCTGGAAAATGTCGAAAAGCTCCTGAGGAAGCCGGCTTTTGACCAGGTAGAACTGAATCCCCGCATCAGAGAAGGAAATAAAAAATTATTCGGTGAGGATTTGACTGCTGCGGAGATTGTGGACCGCATTGTGGGTGAGGTTCGCCTAAATGGCGATGCGGCAGTTATCAAATACACCAAATTGATTGACAGAACAGAATTTACCGCTGAGGAATTTTTGGTTACAGAGGCTGAATATGAAGCCGCTTATGCAGAGGCAGATCCTGAGGTTGTGGCATCCCTGAAAAAGGCTGCCGACAATGTACGGCAGTATCATCAGGAGCAGAAGCCGAATTCCTGGATGACCTACCGGGGGCATGGCTCTATTTTGGGGCAGTCTGTGATTCCTCTGGACAGGGTCGGTATCTATGTGCCGGGAGGCACTGCGGCCTACCCGTCCTCGGTGATAATGAATGCCATACCGGCTGTTGTGGCGGGAGTCAGGGAAATCATCATGATGGTACCGCCGAAAAACGGCAGGATAAATCCTTATGTCCTGGTTGCGGCCAGGGAAGCCGGAGTTTCAAAGATCTTCAAGATTGGCGGAGCTCAGGCGATTGCAGCAATGGCTTTTGGCACGGAGACGGTTCCCCGTGTAGATAAGATTACCGGACCTGGCAATATCTTTGTTACTTTGGCCAAAAAGGCTGTTTATGGTCACTGCGATATTGATATGCTGGCAGGGCCAAGCGAAATCCTGATTGTGGCGGATAAATCAGCCGATCCTGTTTATACTGCGGCAGATATGCTCAGTCAGGCAGAGCATGACATGCTTGCCTCCAGCATTGTCATTACCGACAGCAGCGAATTGGCCGGCAAGGTAGCGGCTGAGGCAGAAAGACAGCTTTGTGAACTGCCCCGGGAGGAGATAACCCGAGCTTCCCTGGACAGGAACGGTCTGATTATCGTAACAGAGGATATTTTGCAGGCTGTTGAGCTGGCCAATGTTTCTGCTCCGGAGCACATGGAGATACTGACAGAGCAGCCATTCCAGCTTCTGCCTTATGTGCGTCATGCTGGTGCAGTGTTCCTGGGAGCCTATTCACCGGAGCCTTTGGGGGATTATTTTGCAGGGCCGAATCATGTGCTGCCTACGGGAGGGACGGCCAGATATTATTCTGTACTCAATGTAGAAACCTTCATGAAGCGCACCAGTATTATTTCATATACTCAGGAGCAGCTCAATGCGGTCAGTGATGATGTAATCAGGCTGGCAGAGGCTGAAGGCCTGCAGGCACATGCCAATGCTGTAAGACTGCGCAGGCCGTGACAGGCTGGTTCAGCTGCCGGGAGTGCGCTGCAGATTGAGAATGTGCTTGGATTGTAGCAGAGAGGGAATTGAAATGAGAGTAAAAAAGTTAAAATACAGAAGCAAGCTGGGTGAAATGCCGTCCTACGATGTGGTGGAGCGTGAGTGGAAAATCAAGGTCAACGCCAATGAATGCGGGATGAATCTGCCTCCTATGGTAGAGGAACGGGTCATGGGGAGATTGAGCCGTATAGCCTTCAACCGTTATCCCAATGAGGATCTGGAGCAGCTCATGGAAGCAATTGCAGGCAATTATGGCCTGACCAAGGAGAACATCCTGATAGGCAATGGCTCCAGTGAAATCATTGAAAAGCTGTTTTATGCCTTTGGCGGCAAGAACCTTACCGTTGTTTATCCGCAGCCGTCATTTTCCATGTATGACATTTATGCCAAGGCTGCAGAGGCCCGCAGTGTCACTGTTGAGCTGAACCGTGAGGATTACAGTCTCAACATTCACAATTTTGTTCAGAAGGTAAACGATTCCAAGGCTGCTCTGGCTGTAGTATGCAACCCCAACAATCCAACGGGCAATGCACTTACCCTGAAAGAGATTGAGGATATAGCGGAGCATACAAGCTGTGCCCTGCTGATTGATGAAGCCTATGTAGAGTTTTATGGACAGTCTGCTGCCTCTCTGCTGAAAAAGTATCCGAAGCTGTTGATTGCCCGCACCTTTTCAAAGGCTTATGGACTGGCAGCTGTCCGCTGCGGCTATCTTTTGGGAGATGCGTCTGTCATTGCTATGGTTGCCAAAACCTTTATGCCCTATCACATGGATGTGCTGACTCTGGTGACAGCGGATACGGTGTTTCAGATGCGGGATGAGTATGTGCCGCGGATCCAGCAGATGATAGCAGAACGGAACCGCATGTCCGAACAGTATGCTTCTCTGCCTGATTTTAAGGTATATCCATCTCAGACCAATTTCATCATGGTAAGATATGAGAAGGCTGTACAGCTCAATGAGTCTCTGACAGAGCAGAGCATCGGTATCAGGAGCTTTGGCAAAGCACCGGGGCTGGAGAATTGCCTGAGGATATCCATGGGAACCAGAGAGGAAAATGATAGTGTCTTCAAGGCGGTCAAAGCCTTTGTGGAAGCGGAGGCTTGATATGGAAAACAGGAATATGACGGCAGACAGGCGCAGGAGCAGCAATGTTATCCGCGAAACCAGGGAAACTAGAATAGACCTGACTATAGATCTGGACGGTGCAGGCAGGACTGATATCAGTACCGGGATTGGCTTTTTTGATCACATGCTGAATCTGTTCGGCGCTCACGGACGCTTTGATCTGGTGCTGAGCTGCACCGGGGATACTGAGGTGGACGGACACCACAGCGTAGAGGATGTCGGCATTGCCTTGGGGCAGGCGGTACAGAAGGCTTTGCGGGACAAGAGAGGCATCCGCCGCTATGGTACATTTTTCCTGCCGATGGACGAGGCACTGGTGATGGTATCTTTGGATGTCAGCGGGCGTCCTTTTCTGGTATATGATGGCGGCGATGCCATGGCACCTATGATCGGGCAGTATGATACGGAGCTGACAGAGGAGTTTTTGCGGGCCTTTGCCTTCAATGCAGGCATTACGCTCCATGTCAGGGTGATGTATGGTACAAATTCCCATCATAAGGTGGAGGCAATCTTCAAGGCGCTGGGACGCGCCCTGCATGCAGCGGTAGAGATCGATCCTGAGACAGCGGATGAGATTCCTTCTACCAAAGGAATTTTATAAAGCAGAGGCAGGAGGCGGAAAGAATTATGATCGCAGTCATTGATTATGGAGTAGGGAATCTTTTCAGCGTAGAAAAGGCGCTGCTGCAGTTTTCCCAGGATGTCATCGTTACCGGCAAGCGGGAAATTATTGAAGCAGCAGAGAAGCTGGTATTGCCCGGAGTAGGTGATTTCGGGGAATGTATGAGCAATCTGGAGGCAACGGGGCTCATTCCTGTGATAAAACAGAAAATCGCTGCTGGTACGCCTCTTTTGGGGATATGTATCGGTGAGCAGATTCTTTTTGAGGGCAGTGAGGAATCGCCGGGAGCTGCAGGGCTGGGCATATTCAAGGGGATGGTGAGGCACATCCGGGCGGATGGCCTGAAGGTGCCGCACATGGGCTGGAACTCGGTCAGCTTTTCTCAGCCAAGGCATCCACTTTTGAAAAATTTGGATGAGCATCCTTATTTTTATTTCGTGCACAGCTATCACTGTGTGCCGGAGGATAAGGAGCTGATCATTGCTGCTGCTGAATATGGCGAAAAGCTGACTGCTGCCGTGGCAAAGGACAATGTCATGGCAACGCAGTTCCATCCGGAAAAATCCGGAGATGTAGGCTTGCAGGTCCTGAAGAATTTTGTTGAGCTGTAGGATTTTTAGGAGGCTGGATATAAGATATGCTGATTTTTCCTGCGATAGATATTAGGAATGGCAAATGCGTGCGTTTATTCAAGGGCGATTTCGCTCAGGAAACTGTTTTTAGTGACCGACCTGAGGAAATGGCCGCCAAATGGGAGGCCCAGGGGGGCAGATTTTTGCATTTAGTGGATTTGGATGGCGCATTGACTGGCAAATCCATGAATTTAGAGGTTGTTGAGAGAATAGCAGCTGCTGTCGATATCCCGGTAGAGCTGGGCGGCGGCATACGCACTATGGAAAATATCGACACGGTGCTTGCTTTGGGGGTCCAGAGGGTCATTTTGGGCTCTGTGGCAGTGCAGAATCCGGAGCTGGTCAGGGAGGCCTGTGCCAAATATGGTGAACGCATTGTTGTGGGGATTGATGCCAGGGATGGCATTGTTGCAGTGGATGGCTGGGGCATTTCCGGCGAGATAGGAGCTGTGGAGCTGGCAAAAAAAATGGCTGCCGCCGGTGTGAAGACTATTATCTATACGGATATTGCCAGAGACGGCACGCTGTCTGGTGTCAATGTGGAAGCGACAGCAGAATTGGCCCGTGAAAGCGGCATAAATGTTGTAGCCTCTGGAGGCGTGAAGTCACTGGAAGATATCAAAGCACTGCTGCCGTATGAAAAGGATGGCATTGAGGGCGTTATTGTAGGCAAAGCCATCTATACCGGCAGCCTGGACCTGAAGGAGGCCGTTGCTTTGACTGAGGAGGCGTAGGCGATGTATACAAAAAGGATTATTCCCTGCCTGGATGTAAAGGAAGG
Source organism: Anaerovibrio sp. (assembly GCA_028691285.1). Taxonomy (GTDB): domain Bacteria; phylum Bacillota; class Negativicutes; order Selenomonadales; family Selenomonadaceae; genus Anaerovibrio. Next base: position 25,981 of record JAQUZO010000001.1, read on the forward strand.
CCGGGTCGTAAAGGGCACTAATTTTGTGGGGCTCAGAGACGCAGGCGATCCTGTAGAGCTGGCGCACCGTTATGAGCTTGAGCGCTGCGATGAACTGGTTTTTTTGGATATTACTGCCTCCAGTGAGCAGCGTGATACCATCGTACAGATAGCAAGAGAATGTGCCTCCAAGGTTTTTATACCGTTTACTATTGGCGGCGGTATCCGCACGGCGGAGGATATGAGGAAAATGCTGAAGGCGGGGGCAGATAAGACCTCTGTCAATACTGCGGCGGTCAAGAATCCTGACCTTATCCGTCAGGGAGCAGAAAAATTTGGCCGTCAGTGTATTGTGCTGGCGATAGATGCCAGAAGCTGCGGAGAGAACAAATGGGAGGTTTATATCAATGGCGGCAGGACCCCTACAGGCATGGATGCTGTGGAATGGGCCAGGCGTGCAGTGGAGCTGGGAGCGGGCGAAATACTTCTCACCAGCATGGATGCTGACGGAACGAAGGACGGCTATGATATTCCTCTGACCAGAGCAGTTTCGGAGGCAGTGGATGTGCCTGTCATTGCTTCAGGCGGTGCGGGCAAAATGGAGCATTTCTACGATGTGCTGACCCAGGGCAAGGCAGATGCAGTTTTGGCGGCATCTGTTTTCCATTATGGCCAGTACACCATGCGTCAGGTGAAGGATTATCTTAAATCCCGAGGAGTGGAGGTTAGATTCTAATGCTGGATATTTCAATGATAAATTTTGATGCTGACGGACTGGTTCCGGCAGTTGTTCAGGAAGAAAACGGTCAGGTGCTGATGCTGGCGTACATGAACGAGGAGTCTCTGAAAAGAACGCTGGAAACAGGTACGACCTGGTTTTGGAGCCGCAGCCGCCAGGAGCTGTGGCACAAGGGGGAAACCTCCGGCAATCTGCAGGAGGTCAAGGATATGTATTATGACTGCGACGGTGACACCATTTTGGTCATCGTTCACCAGACCGGCTCAGGAGCCTGCCATACAGGAACCTATTCCTGCTTCAGCGGCCGGCATCTGCTGCCGAATGATAAGGCACTGACGGTAGTCGAGCAGCCGGCAGACAAGAATGCACTGGCGGCCATAATGAACGAGTTGTATGATGTTATCAGGGATCGCCAGCTCAATCCTAAGGCAGGGTCATATACCAATTACCTTTTTGATAAGGGGCAGGACAAAATCCTGAAAAAGGTAGGCGAAGAAGCAGTCGAAACTGTCATTGCCTCCAAGAATCTCAACAAGGAAGAAATTGTCTACGAGATGGGAGATTTGTGGTATCACTGCCTGGTTCTCCTGGCCTATCACAACATCAAGCCGGAGGAAATTTTTGCTGAGCTGATCAACCGCCATAATGGGGGAGATTATCACAAGTTCACCGGCAAAACAGGCATCAGGCCTGTAGATTGAGTCAAAAAAGCACCTGCGGCTTGAGCATAGGCTCGGCTGGCAGGTGCTTTCTTTAGTTCAGCAGTGAATATATGGAGCAGGCAATGGGTTCTAAAAAAACAGTGATTTTTGCAGGTGTGCCTGTACAGGTGGTACGCAGGCCCCGCATGAAAAATATCAGAATCAGGGTGGTGCCGCCTAAAGGAGAGATTGTCCTGAGCTGCCCTTATGGGGTGGCAGCTCATCAATGGCAGAAAGTACTGCAGGAAGCCTGGGCGGGCGTAATCCAGGCCCGGGAAAGATGCCGGCAAAAGCACAGTGCGGAGAGGCTTGTGCCGGTCGGCGGCTGCTGCATGCTTTGGGGGCGTATTTTTCCGTTGGAGCTGGTCCGCAGGCCGGGCAAACCATATATCAGGCATGGAACAGATAAAATCTTCCTGGCTGTTCAGGAGGAGCCTTCGGAGGAATATATCCGAAGCTGTCTCCATGAGCTCTACCGGCATGAGCTTATGCTCACGCTGCCTGAGGTTTTGGCGGAATGTGAAAGTATGACAGGATTGCGGGCAAATGAGGTGCGGTTAAAGAAAATGCATACCCGCTGGGGCTCCTGCAATGTTTCTGCGAAACGCATCTGGCTGAGTCTGAGCCTGGCCGGCAAACCGGTGGAATGCCTGAAATATGTCATCATACATGAGCTGGTGCATCTGCTTGAGAGAAAGCATAACGCCAGGTTCCACGCTCTGGTCAGGGGCTTTTATCCCCGCTGGCAGGAGGCGGAGGCACAGCTTTGCAGTGACAGCTGACTGTCGGGTTGGCAGGCGGCTGCAGGAAAAAATCAATAGCGGTAGTAGGAGCGCTTTTTGATGATGAAGCAGGCTGTCACCAGGACAGAACAGAATTCTGCGGTAAAAATGGCAGACCAGACACCATCTATGCCCAGCCAGCGCGGCAGCAGCAAAATGGCGGCAAGCTCGAAACCGAAGGTGCGCAAAAAAGAAATGGCGGCGGAAATCAGTCCGTTGTTGAGGGCTGTAAAGAAAGCCGTTCCCCAGATATTCAGTCCCATGAACAGGAAGGCCACGGAGTAAATCCTGAAGCCATGTACACTCATCAGCAAAAGCTCCTGGTCATAGCCGACAAACATTTTCAAAATAGGGTAGGCACTGATTTCTGCAATCAGGGTGATGATTATGCCTGCTGCAGATACGAGAATCAGGCTTTTTTTAAAGAGATTGTGCAGCTCTGGATAATTTTTGGCACCATGCTGAAAGCTGATGAGGGGAGCACTGCCGGAAGCATAGCCAAGGAAAATGGACATGAAAATAAAATTGACATACATCATGGCACCATAGGCGGCAAGACCGTTCTCGCCGGCAAAGGCCATGAGCTGGTAGTTGTAGATGATGCTGACTACGGAACCTGAGAGGACACTTACCATGTCAGAGGAGCCGTTTGTAAAGGTTTTCAGCAGTATCTTTGGATACAGAGGCGTGCTGGTCAGCCTCAGGAAGCTGGAATTTCGGTGCATGAAATAAAACAGTGGAATGAGGCCGCCGGCCATCTGCCCCAAAGCTGTAGCCCAGGCGGCACCGACAATGCCCCACTGGAGCACAACAATAAATATGAGGTCCAGGAGAGCATTGGTAAGACCTGCAGCAATGGCAACCTTCAGACTCAAATCCGGCTTGCCGGAGGCAATGAAAAAGCTCTGGAAAACATTTTGCAGGACATAAAAACACTGGGAAGCCAGAATGATCCTGCCGTAGGTGATGCAATAGCGGCTCAGCTCGCCATGTGCTCCCAGGCCCGCAGCAATCTGGGGAATGAAAAGCCAGCCGCCTATGGAAAGCAGCAGCCCGATAAAGGAAGAGACATATACCAGCAGTGAAAAATACTGGTTGGCAAGGACCCTGTTTCCTTCTCCCAGCGTTTTGGAAATGATGGCATTGCCGCCTTCACCAATCATGAAGCCGATGGCTACAGCGACCAGATACACCGGCATCATCAGGTTGACGGCAGCAAAAGCGGTCTTGCCTATGAAATTGGAAACAAAAAAACCATCTATTACGCCATAAATAGATGTGCAGATCATCATCAGGATTGGTGATATGACAAATCGCAGCAGCCTTCTATAGGTAAAGTGGCCTGACAGTCTGAATTGCATTTTAACCTCCAACAGCAGCGTTCTTTGTGCGGACAGGTTCCGGTTTGCTGCCTGTATATCAAAAGGGTATATTAAGAGATAGTATATAGTCTTTGATGGGGAAAGTAAAGCTCACAGGCCGGATTATTTCCATGAGGCAAATGGCATAGTACGAGTCGGGAGGAAGCTGCTTTTTGTTGAGATGTCTGCAGGGCTGGTCTAAACTTGGCATATCATAAACATATGAAGTATGGTATAATGTATAAAAAGTACATGTTATATGGCATAATTTGTAGGAGTGGAGTTATGAAACAGATTCCATATTTATGTAATGATCAGTCAGAATTTTCGGCAAGGATTGCTGAATTTAAGGGTATTTTACCTACTATGCCAGAATACAGCTGCGTTCTGGCGACTATTTATGTGGATTCTGATATGAAAAAAGAGGTTCCTGACCTGGTGAAAATACTGAAGCAGGAGCTGCCTGATATTCATGTCGTAGGCGGTACGGTATCGGCAAATATTACCGCAGGGGTAATAAATCTGTGTGGTATAGCTCTTACTTTCATGGTATTCTTTCAATCGCAGGTTGAAATCATTCCTCTGGAGTGGGAGGACAGCAGGAGCGCAGATATCGGCAAGAAGCTGCTGGGAGAAATCCGGCAGATGTATCAGCCGGTTGCGGTGCAGCTGATTTCCTCAGGCTATAATCTGCATTTGGAGCCTTTCCTCAATGAGCTTTCCAATATACCGGAGGATATTGCTGTTTTTGGCGGCATTGTGGATGATGGGACTGTTTCCGGGCAGGGCTTCGTTTTTACAGATACAACATATATACAGCGTGGTATGCTGGTTATCGTTTATAAGGGCAGGAATCTGTTCGTAAACTTATGCAGCAGCAGCGGCTGGCAGCCCCTGGGACGCAGTATGCAGATAACCGGACTGGCAGACAACAATACAACTATTACGGAGCTGGACGACAGCATCACCATTCGGGACGCCTATGAACGATATCTTGGCATCAGCTGGGACGATTCGTTTTTGGATGAAGCGGTGGTTTTTCCGGTATGTGTCAATCGGGATGGGACTATACTGAATCGTATGCCGCGCAGGTTCGGTCAGGCTGATGGGTCGGCAAATTATGGAGCTGATTTCCAGCTGGGCGAGAACATCCAGATTTGCTACGGAAATCCTACGGTAGTTGTCCAGGGAACGTATATGATTCAGTATGAGATGCTGCGCTTTCAGCCGGAAGGGATTTTTGCGGTCAGTTGCTGGTCACGCAAGGTGCTCTTGAACAGGGATGTCAACCAAGAGCTGGAGGTGTGCAGGAGCGGTGTATCCTCAACAGGTATCTATGCATTGGGGGAATACATCCGTGATGATACGGGAAAGATATATCTGAACAACATGTATCTCAGCATCATGGGTATGCGGGAGGGCGGCATAAACAACCGGCCCCATGATGCAAGCTATCTGTGCCAGAAGGTACAGTTCGTGAATTGGGGCAACAGCGTCATCAGCCACATGATGCATTTTGTCCAGGCGGTATCCTGTGAGCTGGAGGAATACAATGAAAAGCTGAAGCACATTGCTGATACGGATAAGCTGACCGGCTTGTATAACCGCGGCGCGATAGACCGTATCCTGGAGCAGGAAATCAGACGGGCAAAGCTCAGCTCAAGCTCTGTGGCGCTTATACTGGTTGATTTGGATAATTTTAAATCCATCAACGACCAATTCGGACATTTGGTGGGAGATGCCTCTCTGATGCGGGTGGCCAATGTTATGAAGGAGGTCCTGCCGGAGGGAAGCATAGCCGGTCGCTGGGGCGGTGATGAGTTTGTGGTGCTGCTGACCAATGTAAGCAGCAATGTGACATTGCATATAGCTGAAAAAATCAGACGGGGTGTGGAGCAGATAGCTATGGAAACAGAGCATCTTCATATTACCATCAGCATAGGTGCTGCGGTGGCACGCTCCCTGGAGGATGCAGCGACATTGTTCAAGCGTGCAGATGATGCCCTTTACGAGGCAAAGTACAAGTACCAAAGGAATAATGTCAGGCTGGGCAGATGAGGAAAACAGCTCTTCACGGGCCTGGATGGATATTTTATAAAATATGTGTGATAAAGGAGTATTTTGGCAATGATTTTAAACCGTAAATCCGTAGAGCTGCTGGCGCCTGCCGGCAACTGGGAGGCACTGGAGGCAGCAGTTGAGGCAGGTGCGGATGCTGTTTATTTAGGCGGCAAAAGTTTTAATATGCGCATGCACCGCAATAAGGACACGAATTTTGATGATGCGATGCTGAAGAAGGCAATCGGGTATGCCCATGCACACGGTGTTCAGCTGTACATCACGCTGAACAACCTGATCAGTGTGGAGGAGGTCGAGCCTTTAAAAAAATATCTGCTGTACCTGAATGAAATCAGGCCTGATGCGATACTTGTGCAGGATTTTGCGGTTTTGGAGCTGACGAAGAAGCTGGGCATAGATATTCCTTTGCATACCTCTGTCATGATGAACACCCATAACGAGCATGCCATAAAAAAGCTCAAGGAGTACGGTATTACCCGTATTGTGGTAGGGCGCGAGATGACACTGTCGGAGCTGTCGCTTTTTAAGGAGCGTACCGGACTGGAAATCGAGTATTTCATGCACGGCGACATGTGCATTGCTGAAAGCGGCCAATGTATCCATTCCGGTGTGCTGTTTGGGCAAAGCGGCAACCGGGGACGCTGTCTCAAGCCGTGCCGTTGGGCATATAAGCTGATTGATGAAGCTGACGGCAGAGTTCTGGACAAGGATGACAAGCAGTCCTTCAAGCTGGCACTGAAGGATATGTGTATGTACCGCAATATTCCGGAGCTGATCCAGGCGGGGGTATTTTCCTTCAAGATAGAAGGACGCATGCGTCCGGCAGAGTTTGTCCGTCGGATTGTTGCCACCTATAGAAAGGCCATTGATGCGTATATTGCTGATCCGGCCGGCTATACGGTGGACGAGGCGGCATGGCAGGAGCTGTATGCGAACCGCGCCCGGGATTTTACGACCACCTTTGCCCTGGGGCAGCCTGATGAGCGGGCGATTGGCTTTGACGGCAGCCGGGAGCCGCGTTTTTTCAGCAAAGCGGTAGAGGAGCCCGGCTTCCAGGATGATGTTCTCAGGCAGGAAGCACCAATCCAGAAAGAGAACCTGCCGCACAGAATTTTGTCCGTGCAGGTTTCTGATTTAGCGGCTGTCAGGGAGGCCTGTGCCAATGGTGCGGATACGGTCTATCTGGCAGGAGAGGTCTTCAAACCGAAAAAGCCTTTTTCTCTGCAGGATATTGCCAGGGCAGTTGACATCGGCAGAGAGTATGACACCAGGATTGTCGTCAATACACCGCGCACGACCATGCGGAGGGAATGCGGCGAGCTGGAGCAGTTCCTGCATGCGGTCAATCAGCTGCAGCCGGCAGGCATCATGGTCAGCAACCTGGGGGCCCTGAAGCTGGCGCAGGAGTGCACGAACCTTCCGGTTCAGGCAGATTTTTCATTTAATCTCTTCAACCACGTGGCAGCGGCTTTCCTGAAGGCAAATCGCCTTGTCATGGGAACCGCTTCCTTTGAGCTGGCATTTGAACAGCTGCGGGGACTAGTAGAAAAATCACCGCTGCCTGTTGAGGTTGTGGTTCATGGCAGCTATGAATCCATGATTTGCGACCACAATTTTGCGGCCATGCAGCTGCCGTACAATCCGTTGGACAATCCGGAGCTGGTTGAGCGCCGCTATGCCCTGCAGGATGACGCAGGAGAGAGGCATTCCCTGCGCATGGACCAGTATGGGCGCAGCCATATCCTCTTTGCCAAGGACTTGTGCTACTATCCGTATCTGGATAAGCTCAACGGCGTTGCATCCTACAGGATTGAGGCAAAGGATTATGAGCCGGAGCTGGCAGGGAGCCTGACCGGTGCTTACCGCAGAGCCCTGGACAAGCTGTCAGCCGGAGAAGCGTTCATGGATGAGGATGTCTTCAGCGCCATGCAGAACAGCGGTCCGCGCAGGCTGGGCATCGGCGTATACCGCTTCCGCAAGTCACAGGATTCACTTTAATCAGCCGCATATAGAGGGAGAGTTGTTGTATGTCTTTGGAACACCCAATCGGCCCGGAGGCCATTTTAGAGAAAAAGAAAAAATATATCATGCCTTGTCTGGGGCATTTCTATAAGGAGCCAAGGCAGTTTGTCAAAGGAAGGATGCAGTATCTTTATGACAGTGAGGGCAGGAAATATCTGGACTGCTTTGCCGGTGTATCCGTTATCAACTGCGGCCACTGCAATCCTGAAATCACTGCTGCCGTAACGGAGCAGGTGCAGGATCTGCAGCATGTGTGCAATATTTACCTGACGGAAAATTTTGTCAATTTGGCAGAGAAACTGGCTGAGGTTACGCCGGGAGATCTGCAGAAGACATTTTTCTGCTCTACGGGTACGGAGGCCAATGAGGGAGCACTGCTGCTGGCGTCTATCTATACCGGCAGGGATGAATTCATTGGGCTTAGAAATGGTCTGCATGGCCGTACCAAGCTGACGATGAGCCTGACGGGCATTCAGATGTGGCGTACTGACCCGCATCCATGCGGCGGCATCCATTTCTCACCTAATGCGTATTGCTATCGCTGCCCATTGGGCAAAAGGTTCCCGGAGTGCGATTATGCCTGTGCCGATGCGGTAGAGGATTTAATCAAGACCTCTACCAGCGGCAGGCCGGCAGCCTTGATTGCTGAGGCAATACAGGGCAATGCAGGTATCATTACGCCGCCGAAAGGGTATTTCAAGCGTGTAAAGGAGATTTTGGAGAGCTGCGGTGCTTTGCTGATTGTGGATGAGGTACAGACAGGCTTTGCCAGGACAGGCAAAATGTTTGCCATTGAGAATTTTGATGTCGTACCTGATATCATGACTATGGCAAAGGCCTTGGGCAATGGTGCGCCGATTTCTGCCTTTACGGCATCTGCCAGGATTGCAGATACCTATACCATGCCTGGTGCCTCTACCTTGGGAGGCAATCCAGTCTCTACAGCTGCAGGCCTTGGTGTCATCAAATATATTCAGGAGCATCAGCTGATGGAAAATGCTTTGGCACGGGGACAACAGCTTTATGCCGGTCTTGCCGAGCTGCAGAAGAAGCATGCTGTTATCGGAGATATCCGCGGTATGGGGCTGATGCGGGGAGCGGAGTTTGTACACAGTGACAAAACGCCGGCAGCTGATGAGCTGGATATGGTGCTTGAGGAAATGAAGGAGCGCGGCTTTGTCATCGGCAAAAATGGTGTGGCAAGGAATGTCATGGCCTTCCAGCCTCCATTGGTGATCACGGAGTCAGATGTTGACGCTGTACTGAACGGCCTGGAGGATGTTTTGACTAAATTCAAGCTCTAAAAAAATCAGCGGTACAGGACATGACCGGGTGTTTTGCCGGGACATGCCTGTGCCGCTTTTGTGCTGAGCATTTTGAGGTATTTATGTTTGCAGTTATTGTTAATACGGTGGCAATCGTAGCAGGCTCCCTGATTGGCTTCAGCCTGCGCAGCGGCCTGCCTAAGGGCCTTACCGACGCCCTGATGCAGGGGCTGGGACTTTGTACAGTGGTTATAGGCGTTCAGGGCGCCATTCAGGAAAGCAATATTTTGGTGATGATCATTTCTGTTGTAGTGGGATTGCTGATTGGTGAGTCGCTTGATGCAGACGGCCATGTCAACCGCTTTACGACAAGGCTTATGAGCCGCTTTGCCAGAGGAAAGGGCGATGCGGGAAAGCTGGTCAATGCCTTTATTACCTCCTGTCTCATTATGAATGTAGGGGCGATGGTAATTGTCGGGTCCCTGGATGCAGGACTGCAGGGAGAGTTTTCCATGCTGTATACCAAATCGCTGCTGGATTTTATTGCCGGCATCATGATGACGGCAGCGATGGGGATAGGAGTCATGGGGTCTGCTCTGTTTACACTGGTATTCCAGGGTGGCATCGTGCTCATGGCGGAACTGATTGCGCCCTTTATGTCTGATTATCTGATACAGGAAATGTCCTGTACGGGCTGCTTGATTATTTTGGGGCTGGGGCTGAATATGCTGGAGCTGACAAAGCTTAGGATCATCAATTATCTGCCTGCTCTGGCAGCAGCTCCTCTGGTGGCAAAGCTGGCTCAGCTGCTGAATTTTTGAGAATCCCGGCGCTGAGGGACTGAAAGACCTGCCCGGCAGGCAGGTGGTCTGCTGGCGGTGCACTGCTTCGCGGCAGCAGATTGGCTCTGGTAATGCCCAGGGCACCGAATTTTTTATTGATGCTGTCTATGGTACTGTAGAGCTTTTCTTTTTTATGTGTGTTCTGGGTAAAAAGAGAAAGCTCGTCCTCTTCGTCAAAGCCGGAGGCTGTAACGCCCAAAAGCCTGATGCCGTAAAAAATTCCAAGCTCGGAGAACAGCTCATTCACGGTGCGGTAAATGTCATTATCAAAGTTGGACATTTCAAAAAGGCGCCTTTGCCTGGTATATGTAGTAAAATCATTTTTGCGGAGCTTGAGCTGGATGGTTTTTGCCTTGAAGCCGGCATGGCGCAGCCGCCGGCCAACCTTTACAGACAGCTCCAGAAGTATTTGCCGAGCGGCTTCCTTGCCTTGGATATCCTCTCCAAAGGTAACCTCATTGCTGATGGATTTGGCGTTTTCCCGGGGAGCTACCGGACGGTTGTCCCTGCCCTGGGCAAGCTCCATCAGGTGGGCAGCCATATTCCTGCCGAGGATATTTTCCAGAAGGCTGTATTTGGTTTGGCGAAGCTGCCTGATAGTGTGTACGCCTATACCGGCGAGCAGGGTGTTGGTTTTTGTGCCGACACCCCATATTTTTTTTACGGGCAGAGGGTCGAGAGTCTCCTGTATTCTGTTGGGGGCAATAATCGTCAGCCCATCAGGCTTTTCCAGATCAGAAGCGAGCTTGGCCAAAAACTTGTTGGGTGCAATGCCTGCTGAGGCTACAATGCCGGTTTTTTGCCGGATTTCATTTTTGAGCTGTCTGGCATATTGCGCCGGTGATTCCATCAGCCGCTCCATACCGGTCAGATCAAGGAAGGCTTCATCAATGGACAGGGGCTCTATCAGAGGAGAATAGCTTTCAAAAATCTGGAAGATTGCCTTGGAAACCTCGGCATAGCGCGGAAAATTGCCCTCGACGAATATGCCCTGGGGACACAGCTGCATGGCTTTGGCAGTGGGCATGGCTGAATGGACGCCGAATGTCCTTGCCTCATAGGAGCAGGTAGAGACTACGCTGCGTTTGCCGAGACCTGCGACAATCACCGGCCTGCCGCGATAGTCCTCATGGTCAAGCTGTTCTACAGAGGCATAAAAAGCATCCATGTCGACATGCATTATCAATCTTTCAGACAAGTGAACCACCTTCCTGACAAAATATTCCGGTCTGCTGCCCGGTCAGGCCATGTTATCCTAAAAGCTGATACAGCTTGAAACCGATGAAAATGGCAATATACAGTATGACAATCTTTTCAACCATGCGCAGAATGCGGCGGATGGAATTCTGCAGCAGCCTGTACAGCATAAAGCCGCCGATAGCTCCGTAATCCAGGCCGTTCATGTGCTGTCCGCTGATCAGGCTTATAATGTAATCCAACACTTAGATACCTCCATAGAAAATACAGGAAATAGAGAGTTTTAATCAGTACAAATGTATTATAACATAAGGCTTATAAAAAGGAAACATTTGATTTTGGAATTATTTTCAAAATTTATTTGACAAGTGTTATAAATACTGGTACAATTTCTAATTGTTCGGTGCTTACATAAAGTACTGATGATATCGCGGGATGGAGCAGTAGGTAGCTCGTCGGGCTCATAACCCGAAGGTCAGAGGTTCGAGTCCTCTTCCCGCAACCAATTTGCTTTCAGGCTGATATAGCTCAGTTGGTAGAGCGCATCCTTGGTAAGGATGAGGTCACCAGTTCAACTCTGGTTATCAGCTCCATCATATGGCTGCGTAGCTCAGTTGGCTAGAGCATTCGGTTCATACCCGGAGTGTCAGGAGTTCAAATCTCTTCGCAGCCACCAATAGACGGAAAAGTCCCTTAATGAGTTAAGGGGCTTTATTTTTTTGCAAAATTACTGAATATAAGGTATCATGAAGCATACATATCAGTCGGATTTTGAGGAGGTAATGATTTATGACAGAGCCAACAGCATTTGCTCACCTCCATGTACATACGGAATACAGCCTGCTGGATGGTGCGAACAGAATCAAGCCGTTGATTGCCCGCACCAAAGAGATGGGAATGCAGCATATTGCCATTACAGATCACGGCAATATGTTTGGTATCATGGAATTTTACAGGGCATGTAAGGCGGAGGGCATCAATCCAGTCATTGGCTGCGAGGTTTATGTCGCTCCCAGGGATTGCCATGAGCTGTACGAGGTGGATGGGACGCGTTATTATCACCTTGTTCTGCTGGCAGAAAACAATGAGGGCTACCGCAATCTGGTGCAGCTGGTTTCCAAAGCCAACACGGAAGGTATGTATTATAAGCCCCGTGTGGACAAGGAGCTGCTGCGAAAGCACAGCAGAGGGCTGATTTGTCTCAGTGCCTGTATTGCCGGGGAGGTTCCGGCGTGGATTATCCGCGGTGATATGTTCCGGGCAGAAAAGGCTCTGCAGGAATATGTCGATATTTTTGGTGCGGAAAATTATTTCATTGAGATTCAGAACCACGGTATGGAGGAAGAGAAAAAAGCTGTCAAGGGGCTGCTTGCCCTGGCAGAGAAATACAATTTGGGACTGGTGGCTACCAATGATGCCCATTATCTGAAAAGAGAGGACAGTGAGTTCCATGACGTCCTCCTGTGCATCCAGACGGGCAAAACCCTGAGTGAGCCGGGCCGCATGAGATTTTCCAGTGATGATTACTATCTGAAGTCACCGGAGGAAATGCAGGCGCTTTTCCCTGAGCAGCCGGAAGCTCTTGCCAATACGGTAAAGATTGCGGAAAGATGCCATGTAGAGTTTGATTTTGAACACAGGCACCTGCCAAATTTTCCGCTGCCTGAAGGCATGACGGATGAAAAGTATCTAAGGCAGCTCTGCGATAAATACCTGCCGGAAAAATATCCGGAAATTACTCAGGAGGTAAGGGAGCGTCTGGATTATGAGCTGGGAGTCATCCACAGCATGGGATTTGACAGTTATTTTCTTATTGTATGGGATTTTATCAATTATGCCCGCAGCGTAAATATTCCTGTAGGGCCGGGACGCGGTTCGGCGGCCGGGAGCATTGTAGCGTACGCACTGGGGATCACTGATCTTGACCCGTTGGAATATGATTTGCTGTTTGAGCGCTTTTTGAATCCGGAGCGTGTCAGCATGCCGGATATAGACATTGATTTTTGTTATGTGCGTCGTGAAGAGGTCATCGAATATGTCAAGAAACGCTACGGCGAAGATCATGTAAGCCAGATTATTACCTTTGGTACCCTGAAGGCGAAAAATGCCGTGCGTGATGTAGCCCGTGCCATGGGAATGTCCTATGCAGACGGTGACAGGGTGGCAAAGCTGATTCCCGGCGGGCCCAAGGTGACTCTGCAGTCTACTATGGATGGCATTGAGGAATTCAGGAAGCTCTATGCTGAGGATGAGCAGGTCAAAAAGCTGGTGGATATGGCCATGCGCGTGGAGGGGCTGCGGCGCAACTGCGGCAAGCATGCTGCCGGTATCGTGATTGCCCGCAATCCGATTACTGACTATATGCCGATTATGATTGCTGATGGTGCACTGGTCACGCAGTTTGAAAAGGATTTAGTTGAAGAGCTTGGACTCCTGAAAATGGACTTTTTGGGGCTGAGGACTTTGACGGTATTGGATGATGCCGTAAAGAATATCAAAAAAAGCCGCAGGATAGACATAGACCTGCGGAAGATTCCTCATACAGATGCCAAAACTTGTGAAATGCTGTGCGCCGGAGGAACCAGTGCCGTGTTTCAGATGGAATCCAGCGGTATGACGCGCATTATGCAGGATTTGAAGCCGGAAGGCTTTTTGGATTTGATTCCTTTGGTGGCTCTTTACCGGCCGGGCCCCTTGGGCAGCGGCATGGTGGATGATTTCATCGGAGGGCGTCATGGAACCAGGGAGGTGCATTATCTGCATCCGCTGCTGGAGCCTATATTGAAGGAGACATTCGGCGTGGTACTGTATCAGGAGCAGGTCATGCAGATTGTGCAGGTGCTGGCGGGGTTCAGCCTGGGCCAGGCAGATTTGCTGCGGCGTGCCATGGGCAAAAAAAAGGCTGCTATCCTGATGGCACAGAAGGAAAACTTCCTGCAGGGAACTGCCAAAAAGGGCATCGAGGATAAGCTGGCGGAGCAGATTTTTGATTTGCTGACGCATTTCGCGGATTATGGCTTCAATAAGTCACACAGTGCGGCCTATGCCTGGGTAGCATGGCAGACGGCTTATCTCAAAGCAAATTATCCGGCTGAATTCATGGCGGCGATGCTCACCAGCATCATGGATAATACCGATAAGGTAAGTGTGTATATTGAGCAGTGCAGGCACCTGGGAATATCTATCCTGCCGCCGGACATCAATGCCAGCCAGATCCATTTCAGTGTGGATAATGGGGCTATCCGCTTTGGCATGGCGGCAATAAAAAATGTGGGCGAGGCGGCTTTGTCCGTGATTATCAAGGAGCGGGAAGAAAACGGTCCCTTTGCTTCCCTGATGGATTTCTGCTCCCGAGTCGATATGCACGCTGTCAATAAGCGCAGCCTGGAAAACTTTATTCGGTGCGGCTGCTTTGATTCTCTGGGGGCAAGGCGTTCCCAGCTTTTGGATGCCTGTGCCAATACCATTGAAGCTGCTGCCGCCATGCAGAAGGACAGAGCGAGCGGACAGCTGGGGCTTTTTGAGGCCGATGTAGTGCAGCAGGTGATTGAGGTAAAGCCGCGGGATATTCCGGAGGCTGAGCCGGAGGTGCTTTTGAGCTGGGAAAAGGAGATTACCGGCTTCTACATCACTGGGCATCCTTTGGACAGATATGAGGCCAAGCTGCAGGGGCTGACACCCATCAAAAATGTAGTGACAGGCCAGCTGCCTGACAATAAAAGGGTCAAGCTGGGCGGCATTGTACGGGAGTGTGTGCGGCGCAGTACGAAAAAGGGCGATATGATGTGTTTTCTGCGCCTGGAGGATTACAGCCATAATATCCGGGTAGTGGTTTTTCCTAAAGTTTTTTATGCCAATATGCATCTGACAGAACCGGATGCCGGTATTGTGATCAGCGGCAGGGTCAACTACAGTGATGATGAACGGGACCGTATCCAGTTTGTGGCGGAAAGCCTCATATCACTGGAAGAGTACCTGCCGGATTGTTATATTGCCCTGCAGCCCGAGCAGGAAAAGCCGGAAATCTTTTCGGCACTTCGGGAAATCTTTCAGCAGCACCACGGAAAACAGCCGGTATTCATGTATTTTTACGCCGGAAAAAGACTGATAAAGAATGAGCAGGACTATTGGCTGGACGGTTCTTCAGAGGCGGCAGACAAAATCAAAAAGCTGCTGGGCGAAGGAAGCGTCAAAATGCGGTAAGTTGAAAGAATGGCAGAATTGTGTTATCATGAAACAGTTATAGTATAAGCTTTTGACTGTGTGCCGTCTGGCTGCAGGACAGGTTTTATCCCATACAATGAAATGAATGAAGGAAAGAGAGGCGTTAATTTGCCTGCAATAACTTATGAACTGATAAAAGAGGATGCAGCTACAGGGGCTCGTGCCGGAATTATCCATACACCTCATGGCAGCTTTCCTACACCGATTTTTATGCCGGTTGGAACCCAGGGCTCGGTGAAGGGCGTTTCGCCGGAGGAAGCCAGGGATTTGGGTGCGGGTATCATTTTGAGCAATACCTATCATCTTTTTCTGCGTCCGGGTTCTGCCCTGGTCAAGGAAGCCGGCGGACTGCATAAATTCATGAACTGGGACGGTGCCATCCTGACTGACAGCGGCGGCTTCCAGGTGTTCAGCCTTGGGGACTTGCGCAGGATTACGGAGGAAGGGGTAACTTTCCGCTCCCATATTGACGGCTCCAAGAAGTTCCTTTCTCCCGAGGTTTCCATGCAGGTACAGATGGATCTTGGGTCGGATATTGTCATGGCCTTTGATGAGTGTATCCCTTACCCGGCAGACTATGCCTATACCAAGGCTTCGACGGAGCGTACTACCCGCTGGGCCAAGAGGTGCAGGGAGTATATGACCAGCCCGCATCAGGGCTTGTTTGGTATTGTGCAGGGAGGCATGTTCAAGGAACTGCGTACCCAGAGTGCCCAGGAGCTTATTGAGCTTGATTTTCCAGGCTATGCTGTGGGCGGGCTGAGCGTAGGTGAGCCAAAGGATTTGATGTATGAAATGCTGGACCATACTGTGGAACAGCTGCCAAAGGATAAGCCACGCTATCTGATGGGAGTGGGAACGCCGGATTGTCTGGTGGAGGGCGTCAGGCATGGTATTGATATGTTTGACTGTGTATTCCCTACCCGTGTGGCACGAAACGGTACTGCCATGACCTGGCAGGGGCGTATGGTGATGAAAAATGCCGAGTATACCCACGATTTCCGTCCTATTGAGGAGGATTGTGACTGTTATGCCTGCCGGAATTACAGCCGGGCATATATCCGTCATTTGATCCGGGCCAATGAAATTTTTGGCCTCAGATTGCTGTCACTGCACAATCTGCGCTTCCTCCAAAGGTTTACCAGAGCAATGCGCCAGGCCATTCTGGAGGAACGCTTTGGGCAGTTCCGGCGGGAGTTCCTGGATCAGTATAATTACAATGCACAGAAACCGATTGGATAAATGCTTATGGATAAAAAATCAATGCGACGCTGCGGCTTGACGAGCCGCAGAGCTTTGTCAGAGGAGCAGCGGCAGAATAAAAGCAGGCTGATAGTGGAAAAACTGCTTCAGAGCAGCGTTTTTCAGGAGGCCAGGACAGTGTTTTGCTATGTCTCTATGGATGATGAGGTAAATACAAGACAGATTTTGCAGGCAGTGCTGGAGACCGGCAGGATACTTGCCATTCCATATATCACTGATGTGCTGAGGGGGCTGATGAAGCCGGTCAGGCTTCATGCCTTGGAGGATCTGACACCGGGACTGTATGATATACCTACGGTACCTGCTGGCCGCCTGGAGGATGTGCAGCAGGAAAGTGTGGATCTGGTGGTTGTGCCGGGAACGGCGTTTGATTTTGCGGGACATCGTATTGGTATGGGCGGCGGCTATTATGACCGTTTTTTGGCAGGAAGCGGGGCTGTGAAGGCGGCCCTTGCCTATAAGTGCCAGATTTTTTCAGAGCTGCCTGCTGAAAAGTATGATCAAAAGGTAAATTATATATTTACTGAGGATAAAATTTATAAAGAGAGGATTTGACGCAGTTGAGGAAAGACAGTTTACTGAAGCTCCTGGCAGCAGTGGTGGTTATTGCTGCTGCATTCTTCACATTTGTAGGGCCTCTTGCAGGTTCCATCCGACAGGGACTAGATCTGCAGGGCGGTACTCATGTGGTGCTGGAGGCTGAGGATACTCCGGAGGCCAAGGTAAATGAGGATGCTATGGAGCGGGTTGTTCGCATCATGGAAAAGCGCGTTAATGAGCTGGGACTGGCAGAGCCGATTGTGCAGCGTCAGGGGGAACGGCGCATCATCGTTGAACTGCCTGGTATCAAGGATCCGGACAGAGCAATCCAGGTTATCGGCAAAACGGCCATGCTGGAGTTCAAGAACGAGGAGGGGGAGACTGTGCTCACGGGTACAGACCTCAAGGATGCCCGTGAACAGACTGACCAGCAGGGGCAGAATCTAGTAGGCCTGGAGTTCAGCCCGGAGGGAGCGGAGAAATTCGCTGCCCTGACGAGCATGAATGTTGGCCGTACCATTGCGATTTTGCTGGATGGCGAGGTTTTGACAGCTCCTCGTGTCAACGAGGCTATTACAGGCGGCAAGGCCGTGATTACAGGCAACAAAACCCTGGAGGAGGCACATAATCTTGCGATTTTGCTCCGCAGCGGTTCTCTGCCGGTCAAGGTCAATATCATTGAGACCCGCACGGTTGGGCCATCCCTTGGACAGGATTCCAAAGACAAGTCTGTGTTTGCATTCACTGTAGGACTTGGTGCGGTTGTATTGTTTATGGCATTATTCTATCGCCTTTCCGGTATTGTTGCTGACATCAGCCTGATGGCGTATGTCCTTATTCTGTTGTTTGTCCTGAAGCTCCTGGATGCAACGCTGACTTTGCCTGGTGTTGCCGGTATCATCCTCTCCATTGGTATGGCAGTGGATGCGAATGTCCTGATATTTGAGCATTTCAAGGAAGAATACCTCAGCGGCAAAACGCTGCGTCTGGCGATGGATGCAGGCTTTTCCCGCGCCTTTACCACGATTTTTGATTCCAATATCACTACTATCATAGCTTCTGCGGTTCTTTTCTGCTTTGGTACGGGAACCATCAAGGGCTTTGCCATTACTCTGGGTCTGGGTGTTGTCATTTCCATGTTTACGGCAGTTACCCTGACACAGTTCTTGATTAAAAATCTGATTGCGGCGAATCTGTTTGCCAATGTCTGGATTTATGGCATCAACAAAAAGCCAAAGACAGAGGGAGAGGTGAAGCAGCTTGGCTAAGATGAAGGTACAGCAGAATCTGCCAAAGATTCGTTTTGATATTTTAAAGCGTTCCAAAATCTGGTGTGCTATTTCCCTGCTGATAATCATTCCGGGAATTTTTTGTATGTTCACCAGGGGCTTTAACTTTGGTATTGATTTTACCGGCGGCACAATTGTTGAAATGCACTTTGCAAAAGAGGTTACCCTGACAGAGGTGCGCGATGTTTTGAAAAATTATGAGCTTGACAATGCTGTCATTCAGCTTTCCGGCGATGCCAGCAATGTTGAGTCCTCTCAGGATGTAATGATTCGTACGATGGATCTGGAGGAAAGCCAGCGCAAGGAAATCATGGCCAGCCTCAAGGATGATATTGGCGATTATTCCGTGCTGCGTGAGGAAAAAGTAGGAGCGACCATCGGCGGTGAGCTGATTACCGATGCTGTCATGGCAACGGTGATTTCCTGGATTTTGATTATTTTGTATGTGTCCTACCGCTTTGAATGGCGTTTTGGCGTATCAGCTATCTTGACGCTTATTTATGATGTGCTGATTGTACTGACGGCCTTTTCAGTCCTGCAGAAGCAGGTGGATTCCAGCTTTGTAGCAGCAATACTGACGATTATCGGTTATTCCATCAATGACACTATCGTTATTTTTGACCGTATCCGCGAAAATCAGCGGCTGCATTTCCGCAAGGGCGGCGATTTGAATGAGCTTGCCAACCGCAGTATCTATCAGACGCTTACCCGTTCTTTATATACGGTATTTACAGTGCTCTTTACGACCTTTGCTCTGTATTTCTTTGGCGGCGATACCACCAAGGACTTTGCCTTTGCACTGCTTATCGGATTTTTCAGCGGTTCTTATTCCTCTATTTTCGTGGCAAGCCCGCTTTGGGTCATGCTGAGAAAGAAATTTCCGCCTAAACATGCGTAAGGCTTTGGCGTCAGCTTTTATTCAATGATTCCATATTTAGGACTGCAGTGTAAAAAAATCCTGCGGTCCTATTTTTTTGTTCTCCCCCGAATCTTTTTTTGCTATAATGTTATGTGGAAAGCTATAATATATAAGAAAGTGAGTGAAGCCTATGGATATGGAACTGTTTCGCAGGTGGCAGGAGGCTGCATTGGTGAAAAACAACCAGAATACCAGGAAAATACAGCATTTGGCAGCGCCGCCCGTGCAAAAGCCTTATCCGCCGGAGGCCAAGCTGATTTCTCTGCCTGAACCGTATTTCCTGGAGGATTTTCAGACAAGTTTTTTGGAGCTGATGGAGCTTCGCTGTACTGTACGCGAATATAATGAGAAGTCCTTCACCTTGAAGGAGCTGAGTTATCTGCTCTGGTGCACTCAGGGCATCAAGATGATGCTTCCCGGAGGAACTACGAAGAGGACGGTGCCCTCTGCCGGAGCACGGAATGCCCTTGAAACCCATCTTTATATAGACAGGGTGGAGGGGGTGGTTCCCGGCTTGTACAGATTTTTAGCGGTAGAGCATGCTCTGCTGCCGGTGGAAGTCAGTGCTGAGGTCAAGGAAAAACTGGTTCCGGCCTTCAACAAGGTCAATATGTATCGTGCCAGTGCAGTGACCTTTATCTGGACGGCAGTGCTGGACAGAATGGAATATTATTTTGGCAATCGGGCAGTACAGTATCTGTATCTGGATGCCGGCCATGTGTGCCAAAATCTCTATTTGGCAGGTTATACTATCGGTGCAGGCATCTGTGCAGTGGGGCATTTCAATGACCGTGAGCTTAACCAGCTTTTAGGGCTTGATGGAGAGTCTGAATTTGTTGTTTACGCAGCCCATACGGGCAAAATCAGATAGAAATAAGGGAGATTGATTATGGGGGAAGATCGTTACAGTATTTCTATATTTGCTCCTATTACCGGCAAGGTGGTAGACTTGAGCGAAGTGCCGGATCCTGTATATGCAGACAGGCTGATGGGAGATGGCGTGGCTATTGTACCTGAGGATGGGACAATGTTCAGCCCTGTTACCGGCTGTCTGAATGTCATTGCCGAGGATAAGCATGCTTTTGGCTTTACATCTGATGATGGCCTGGAAATATTGGTCCATATCGGAGTAGAAAGCAAGCTGCAGCCTGACTGCTGCGTGGTGCATCAGAAGCTGAACAGCAGGGTGCAGGCGGGTGATTTGATTGCTGAATTCAATCTGCCTGAGCTGCAGGCAAGAGATATTAACCTGATTACACCTGTTATAATTTGCGGAGGCCTGAACGGCAAGGTAATCAAGCCGGCAGCAGGCTATGTACAGGCCGGTTCCGGTGAGGTCATCAAGGTTATTGACGAAGAAGCCCGGGCAAAATATGAGGCGGAGAGGGCTTCCGGCAATGAAAAAAAAGCGGCGCAGCCGCCGGCCAGAAAGCAGGCTGCAGAATCGGAGGCTATGGATTTTTTGCGGGACAGAGCTAACTGGCCTAAGCTGATTGGCGGCTTCGTTCTGATGACACTGCTTCTGGTGGTCGTATTTGTAGGGGTAGCCATGTTTATTGGCCACTGATACAGAGTTTGTTTAGGAATTTTATTATGGAGCTTGAAAACAATATAGATGTCCTGAAAGGTGTTGGTCCTAAAAAGCTGCAGCAGCTCAGGGGAATGGGGATCAGCCGCGTATTTGATCTGCTGACATATTTCCCGCGTGGCTATGAGGACCAAAGCACCGTTGCGGCTATTGGCAGCCTCAGGGCAGGAGAGCAGGCGGTAATATCCGGTGTGCTCGTCGGTCTGCAGGAAAAAAGGGCGGGACGGCGCGGCATGGTGATTTTGACAGCGCTTGTTTCGGATGGAACCGGCACACTGCAGCTTACCTGGTTCAATCAAAAATTTTTAAAACAAAAATTAAAAACCGGCAGAAGGATTTTGGCCAGCGGCAAAGTGACCTATTCCTATGGAGGTCAGGGACAGCTCGCTATGACTCAGATATCAGCCTATGAAATCATGGATGAACAGGCTGAGGTGGAGAAAAAATGCGGTATTCTGCCGGTTTATTGTGCCTCGGAGGGAATAACGCAAAAGTTTTTGCGTACGCTCATCAGCCAGCTTTTGGCAGCTGTTGGTACAGAGCAGGAGAGGATGGAGGCTGCCGCAGGAAAAACGGCTGGCGGCCTTGCAGTACCGGAGGTAATTCCTGATTCGGTGCGGCGGGAATACGGTCTGCTGGACAGACTGACGGCGCTGCAGGCAATTCATTATCCGGCACATTTGGAGGATGTGAAGCAGGCGCGTTACAGATTGGCTTTTGAGGAGCTGTATCTTATCCAATGCGGTCTGCTGCTTTTAAAAAAGCGCAGTCAGGAGCACAAGCAGGGCGTTTGCCACCGAGTCAATGGCTATCAGGTACAGGCGCTGCTGCGAAGTCTGCCCTTTGAGCTGACGGCTGACCAGCGCAAGGCCTGGCAGGATATATGCAGCGATATGGAGCGTACCGTGCCCATGCGGCGCCTGCTGCAGGGAGATGTTGGCTCAGGCAAGACGGTTGTCGCGATGCTGGCATTGGTCAAGACGGTGGAAAATGGATTGCAGGGTGCCATGATGGCACCAACGGAAATCCTTGCCAGACAGCATTTTGACAGCTTCAGCAGGCAGCTGTCTCCTCTGGGCATCAGAGTATCGCTGTTGTCCGGCAGACTGACAAAAAAACAGCGGCAGGAGGTATATGACAGCCTAGCAGAGCATGAAACAGATATCGTCATCGGCACACATGCCCTGATTCAGGCCGAGGTGAGTTTTGCGGCTTTAGGCCTTGTGGTGACGGATGAACAGCATCGCTTCGGCATCAATCAGAGAGCCCTGCTGGAACAGAAGGGAGCACGGCTGCCGGATGTCCTGGTAATGACTGCGACGCCTATTCCACGAACACTGACTCTGACCGTATATGTTGACTTGCATGTTTCAATGATTCGGCAGCTGCCGCCCGGCAGAAAGCCGATTCGCACTTTTGTCAGAGGACGGGAACGGCGTGAGCTTATCTATAAATTTGTGTTGGAAGAAATCCATAAGGGCAGGCAGGCTTATGTGGTATGTCCCCTGATTGAAATGAATGAGGAATCGCGCCTCACCTCAGCTCAGGAGGTGTATGAGGAGCTGACTGGCGGAATTTTCGCCGGTACGGCCTGCGGCATGGTGCATGGAAAGCTGAAGGCCAGGGAGAAGGAAGACCTGATGCAGAAATTCTATGCTGGCGAAATCAAGCTGCTGGTGGCAACGACGGTCATCGAGGTTGGGGTCAATGTGCCAAATGCCAGTATTATGGTGGTGGAGCATGCCCAGCAGTTTGGCCTGGCACAGCTGCACCAGCTGCGGGGACGCATTGGCAGAGGAGAGTATGCCTCCTATTGTATTTTGGTTTCGGAAGGACATACAGAGGCAGCCCGCCAGCGAATGGCAATTATGGAGAGTACGACGGATGGTTTTCTGCTGGCGGAGGAGGATTTGAAGCTGCGCGGCCCGGGGCAGTTCTTTGGTGCCATGCAGCATGGCCTGCCGGATTTGAAGGTAGCTGATGTGGAACAGGACATTGATGTGCTGCTGCAGGCGAGGCGGGCTGCGCTGGCATCTGTAGACAATCATGAGGATATGCAGCTGATTTTGCCTGCGCTGGAACTGCAGTATCGGGAACAATTCCTGCATATTTTGGAAAATTAAATAATTTTAACACTTCACTTCATGAAAGCAATATGCTATAATGGGTACATATATTTTCATAATGTAAAGCGTGAAAGTAATTTTGTATATGGGTGGTGTCAAGATTGGTAAATCCAAAATTAAAGGATGAGCTGAATGATCAGCTGTGCCAAGCAGTGCTGCAGCTTGAAACTGTAGAGGAATGCTATCAGTTCTTTGAGGATATATGCACGATCAGTGAAATGAAAGCCATGTCACAGCGTCTGGAGGTAGCCAAGATGCTCCAGAGGCGTCATACCTATGATGAGATCGTGAGCCGCACAGGTGCCAGCACGGCTACGATCAGCCGTGTAAAGCGATGCCTGAATTATGGGGCGGATGGCTATAATCTGATTTTTGAGCGTCTGAATCAGGAGGACGAGGCAAAAAAATAAGCCTGAAAAGAGAATTAGGGGAGATTTACAGACAATGAGCAGTAAGGATTTGGTTTTGGAAATTCCATACGGAACGCGTGATTTTTTACCTCAGGAGGCTGCTGAAAAAAGAGCCATCGAAGCATGTATTGCCAGGGAGTTTGAGATTTGGGGCTATGATGAGGTTGTGACCCCGACTATCGAATTCTTGGATACTTTGACCATGGGCAATGGCAGCAATTTGGAGCCTCAGATGTTTAAGCTCTTTGACAAGGAAAATCGGACGATGGCGCTCAGATATGAGATGACCACTCCTATTGCGCGGGTGGTGGCAAGCCGTTTGGGTGAGGAGTGGCTCCCGCATAAGCTGTCCTATATCAGCAGTGTTTTTCGTTATGAAAAAACTCAGACTGGACGCCAGTGCGAATTTCATCAGGCTGGGGTCGAGCTGATTGGCAGCTCGAAGGCAACGGCAGACGCAGAGGTCATCGCTTTGGCGGCAAATCTGATGAAGAAGGCCGGGCTGAAGGATTTTCAGATTTGTCTTGGGCAGGTGGAATTCATCAATGGACTGATGCAGCAGTGCTGTATTTTCCCCAAGCAGCAGGCACTGATCAAGGAGGCCATTGAACGCAGGGATTTGGTTGCACTGAATGAGATTGTCGATGCAACCGAGCTGTCGGCTTCTGCCAGGGAAATGGTCAAGCAGCTTCCATTGCTGCATGGCGGCCGCCAGGTTTTGAAAAAGGCATACAATATGGCCATGAATGAGCAGTCCAGGCGCGCCTTGGACAATCTGACAGAAATTTATGAGCTGTTGGAGGCCTATGATGCAGCTGAATATGTGACCTTCGATTTGGGCGTCATTCGTGATTTCAGCTATTATACAGGCATGGTGTTCGAGACCTATACACCCGGGCTTGGTTTTCCGCTGTGCGGGGGCGGGCGTTATGACCACATGCTGACGGATTTTGGGACAGCCTTGCCTGCAACCGGATTTGCTGTAGGCATTGAGCGCATCCTGCTGGCCCTGGAGCGTCAGGGACTGGAAAAGCCACAGGCTGTGAAGGATATATATGCAGCCTATGCACCGGGTAAGCAGCTGGAGGCTATCCGCATGGTGCAGAAGCTCAGGGATGAAGGAAAGACCTGTGAGCTGGCCATGTCAGCTTGTCTGGAGCAGGAGGCCGAGGCTTACCGCGCAGAAAAGGGCTATCAGCAGGTGATTTTCATTAAATAAATTGTCAGGGCAGCTGTATTCTGATGTCTGCATTGGAATGGGCTGCCTGTTTTGTTAGAAAAATTGACTGGCAGAGGCCTTGAGGCAGACAGATACATTTTGTATGGAACTGCCTGTTCTGCCGGCCGGGCTGGTTCCCAGGAAGGATATTTTATGCTGTACAGGATGAAGCAGTTTTTCAATGGAATATTTGCACAGGGCGCTGAGGGAGAGGAAGTGGAGCTGCTCCGAGAGGCTTTGCCTGAGGAAGAGATGAGGCTTTTTTTTCAGATGAACAAAGCAGATCAGCGGCATGCCTTGAATGTATTGAAAACTGCACAGTCTTTGCTGCAGGATGCAGGAATTGGGCAGCAGAATGTCATTCAGGCAGAGGAGGCACGGAAGCTGCTGGTTCGCTGCTGCCTTCTGCATGATGTCGGACGGGGCTATGAAATGGGGCCTGTACGCAAGTCCCTGGCAGTACTGCTTGACAGCTTGTTTCCCAATTGGGCACGAGAATATGACAGGAATGACGCTGCAGGTTATTTAGGAAAAATTCTGTATCGTTACTACAAGCATGCGGCGATTGGCAGCGAAATGCTGCGAAAGCAGGGGCTGACAGAGGAAGCGAAAATTGTGGCACTGCACCACCAGGAGGGCTTTAGTGGATTGGATGAACAGCAGAAGGTGATTTTGCTGGTTTTGAAACAGGCTGATAATCTGAACTAAGTATTTTTAAGGTATATGGAGTGGATATGGTGATCGATGTCAAGAAAAAGCTACAAGAGGGCTTCATATCAGCTTTTGTAGATAATAATATGAATTCTGATGTAAATTATCGTCCGCAATT
Source organism: Anaerovibrio sp. (assembly GCA_028691285.1). Classification (GTDB taxonomy): domain Bacteria; phylum Bacillota; class Negativicutes; order Selenomonadales; family Selenomonadaceae; genus Anaerovibrio. The sequence goes on from JAQUZO010000001.1 coordinate 51,355, forward strand.
TGTGCTGAATAATAATAAGCTGGGGCAAAAAGTACTTACTACCTTGGAAGCAGAGTTTAATAATTGTGATGAGTTTTTTATCAGTGTGGCATTTATCACCATGAGTGGGCTAGTGCCTCTTTTGCAAACTTTGCAGGAATTGGAGGATAATGGTGTTCCTGGCAAAATTATTACAACGGACTATTTATCTTTCAGTGAACCATCAGCTCTTGATAAGCTAAATTCATTTTCCAATATAGAGCTGCGCTTTTTTTGTGCAGGTGAGAGTGGTTTCCACACCAAAGGATATATTTTCCGCAAGGACGCAGAATATCGGATGATTGTTGGTTCATCTAATCTAACCAGCAATGCGCTTACGCGTAATGAGGAATGGAATACAAAAATTGTAGCTTTAAAAGAGGGGGAATATACCAAAAATATTTGCACAAGATTTGATGAATTGTGGGAAAATGATAATACCAAGCATTATGATGAGATTGCTGAAAGCTATAGGGAAAATTATGCTGCGCAAAAGGCATTGCGACAGGGTGCAGGTTTTGTTGGTATCAATGAAGCCGTTGGGAATTATATTATCAGGCTGCGTCCAAATCTCATGCAGGAACAGTTCGTTAAAAATATGCGGTACTTGCAAAGCAGAGGCGCTAGAAGAGCGTTGTTGATTTCTGCCACGGGTACAGAAAAAACTTATGCTTCTGCATTTGCTGTGCGAGATTTTGCGCCGAAACGTTTATTGTTTCTAGTACATAGAGAGCAAATTGCCAAGCAGGCACAAAAGAGTTATCAACGTGTTTTGGGGCAAAGAGCAAGGGACGAAATGGGTATGTTGTCTGGAAACGTCAAGAATATTGACAAAAGGTATTTGTTTTCGACGATGCAGTCTATGGCTAGAGATGATACCTTAATGCAGTTTTCTCCAGACACTTTCGATTTTATTGTTATAGATGAGGCACATCGAGGTGGTGCGGCTAGCTATCAGAAAATTGTTAATTATTTTCGTCCTAAATTTCTTTTAGGGATGACAGCTAGTCCAGATCGTACGGATGGATATGATATTTATCAGCTTTTTGATTATAATATTGCTTATGAAATTCGATTGAAGCAGGCGCTTGAGGAGGATTTTCTATGCCCTTTTCATTATTTTGGAATAACAGATGCCTATCTTGATAATATTAAAATCAAGGATATGGCTTTGGCACAAGCGGTTCAAGTTCTGACAGAAGATGAAAGATTGGATTACGTATTGCAAAAAGCAAATTTTTATGGTTTTAGTGGTTCACGTGTAAAAGGATTGGTTTTTTGTAGCCGTAATGAGGAAGCACAAAGGCTATCTGAAAAAATGAATCGGAGGATTAACCCAGCCACAGGAACATATTATAGAACAGTGAATGTGGCAGGTACAACTTCACAACAGGAACGAGAGCATGCTATTGAACAGTTGGCTACAGATACTATAACGAAGGATTATTTAGATTATATTTTTTCGGTTGATATTTTTAATGAAGGCGTTGATATACCGGAAATCAATCAGGTAATTATGCTTCGTCCAACACAAAGCCCCATAGTTTTTGTGCAGCAGCTGGGGCGTGGGCTGAGAAAATATCAAGACAAAGAATATGTGGTTATTCTTGATTTTATTGGTAATTATGTAGAAAATAATTTTATGATACCTATTGCTCTTAGCGGAGATAGAAGCTATAACAAAGACAATATTCGCAGGTGTGTCATGGAGGGAAATCGCCTAATTCCAGGGTCATCTACGATTCATTTTGATAAAATAGCTAAGCAAAGAATTTTTCAGTCAATAGATAATACCAATTTAGGTGATGTGAAAATAATTAAGGAAAATTATCAACGACTGCGTAGAAAACTAGGAAAAATTCCTACGTTAATGGATTTTGATAGATATGGCGAGATGGACATTACATGTGTATTTCGCAACAAATCATTAGGTTCATATTATTGCTTTTTGCAAAAGTATGAGAAAAATGATTATAAAATCAAATTAAATAACCTGGAAGATAAATTCATAAAATATATTTCTTGTAAATTTGGGGATGGAAAACGGCCTCATGAATTGGAAATATTATTATTGCTGCTTTCTGGAGAAAGAAGACTGTTTGCTGTGTTGGCAGAACGCTTGCAGGAAAAATATCAGATTGCCTTTAAGGTGAATACAAAAAAGAATTTGATTAATATTATGACTGCAAATTTTGCTACTGGTACTGCAGCTAAAACGTTTGCTGATTGTGTTTTTATAGCTCGTAACGGTGAGGATTACCAAGCATCGGAGATATTTGCTAAATGCTTGTCTAATACAGACTTTGCGGCTATGGTAAGAGAACTGGCAGAGTTTGCACTGGCAAGGTATACTAAAAACTATAGCGCAGGTAATAGTAACAGTGGCTTTAAACTATATCAAAAATATTCGTATGAAGATGTGTGTCGTTTGTTGGAGTGGTCAAATAGTGTGGTGCCTTTGAATATTGGCGGCTATAAATATGACGCTGCGACTAATACTTATCCTGTGTTTATAAATTACGATAAAGGAGAAAATATCAGTGAAGCTACGGCTTATTACGATAGATTTGTAAATAATTATCAATTAATTGCTGTATCTAAAAATAACCGTACTCCTGAATCTGACGATGTAAAGCGTTTTTTGCAAGCAACGCAGACAGATACACCAGTGGATTTATTTGTTCGCAAGAATAAGGATGATAAGGAGGCAAAAAGCTTTTATTATCTGGGGAGGATGGAAGCAAAAAGTTACAAGAAAATCAACATGGCAGGAAAAGATGCAGTGGAAATATTTTGGCAGCTTGCTGTGCCGGTGCGTGAGGATATATACGATTATTTGACAAGCGAGGTTTTATAAATTGAAGACTATAGAGGTTGTTGCTGCTATTGTGCAGGATGGAGAGAGAATTTTTGCGACACAGCGCGGCTATGGCGAGTTTAAGGATGGCTGGGAATTTCCGGGCGGCAAAATAGAAGCCGGCGAGACAAAAGAAGCTGCTTTGGTGCGAGAACTGCGAGAAGAACTGGACATGGAGGTAAAGATCGGGGAGCTTTTTGAAACAGTGGAGTATGATTACCCTGATTTTCATTTGACTATGCATTGCTTTTTGTGCACGCTGAAAGCCAAAGAATATGTCCTCAAGGAGCATGAAGCTGCCAGATGGCTTTTGTGCTCTGAGCTGAGATCTGTCGATTGGCTGCCAGCAGATTTAGGCCTTATTGCAAAGCTGCAGAAGATGCAGTCTTTTGCGCGCTGACGGTATGCCAGTATTTTAGATATAATGCAAATTTGATTGAGTATAATTTTAAGATGGCATTTTTTAGCCTTGCAGGAATGCTGTACCTGTTGAACTGATTTATTTATCCTGAAAAGAAGGATTTTCTGTATGAGCAGCGAATATGACTAAGGAGAAAATATCAGGAAAGAGGCAGATTTAGATGCAATATAAGGCAGTTATTTTTGATTTGGACGGAACGCTTATCAATTCGATAGAAGATTTGGCTGACAGCTGCAATGAAATGCTGATGGCCTATGATTTGCCTGTTCACACTGTTGAGGAATATAAATATTTTGTAGGCAATGGAGTTCCCAAGCTGGTGGAGCGTGCCTTGACGGC
>JAQUZO010000149.1 GCA_028691285.1 Anaerovibrio sp.
CCCTCAAAATCCATTTCAGCTCACCTGCCTACTTGATAGCGGGCGGCGTAATCGAGCCATCTCCGGAGCTCCTGCTGATGCTGTCGCGCATATCTGTATCAGCCTTGATATTGCTCAGGTTATAGTAGTCCATGACGCCCATATTGCCGCTTCTGAGCGCTTCCGCCAGCGCATGCGGCACCTCCGCCTGAGCCTCAACCACCTTGGCCTCCATCTCCTGGGTATAGGCCTTCATTTCCTGCTCGGTGGCAACCGCCATAGCACGCCGCTCCTCTGCCTTGGCCTGGGCAATACGCTTGTCTGCCTCTGCCTGGTCCGTCTGAAGCTCTGCACCAATGTTGCGCCCTACATCCACATCGGCAATATCAATGGACAAAATCTCAAAAGCCGTTCCCGCATCCAGTCCCTTGCCCAAAACAGTTTTGGAAATATCGTCCGGGTTCGCCAGCACATCATTATGGCTGGCAGAGGAGCCGACCGTCGTAACAATGCCCTCACCTACACGGGCAATGATGGTAGGCTCCCCGGCGCCGCCGACCAGCCTGTCAATATTGGCGCGCACTGTGACCCTCGCCTTAATTTTCAGCTCGATGCCGTTTTTGGCAACCGCGGAAACCACCGGTGTTTCAATCACCTTCGGATTGACGCTCATCTGCACGGCCTCCAGCACATCACGCCCTGCCAAATCAATAGCGGCAGAACGCTCAAAGGGCAGAGGAATCTGCGCTCTGTGAGCAGCAATCAGGGCATCAACTACCTTGTCGACATTGCCTCCCGCCAGAAAATGCGCTTCCAGCTGGTTTACCTCCACATCCAGACCTGCCTTGTTCGCCTTGATCAGCGGCAGGACAATCTTGGAGGGAACTACCTGGCGCATACGCATTCCCACCAGAGTAATGATATTCAAAGAAACATTCGCTGCTCTGGCAGCAATCCACAGGCGCACCGGCACAAAATGCAGAAACAGCGCCGCCAGAAAGATAAACACCACTACCCAGAAAAAGCCCAGATCATTCAATAGATCAAACAGTCCATATTCTCCCATATTCATCGTCCTTTCAGTGTGCAGCGCAGCTGCACAAAATCAAATATATCCAACAGCCCGCGGCCAGATTGCTCTGAGCACAGACTACCTTACGACCACCCTGTTGCCCGTAACAGATATCACAGTCACCTTTTCCCCTTTTTTGATGTATTCGCCTTCTGAGACTACATCCACAGGTTTTCCATCAATGATGACTGTACCGGCAGGCCTCAGCTCCTTTGCCACTACTCCGCGCCGCCCCAGCAGCTCCGGATGCTCCGGCGCACTGATATAGCCTTCCTTGGCGCTGGTCTGATCCTTGAGTACCATACTGTGCCACAAATCGGAAAAAAATCCCATGCTCCTCACCCCTTCTGCTGCCGCACTGACCCTCTGATACATTATAGCATTTTTTTAATGGTTTATACAGCAAAAAGAGACTGCATTCCACAGTCTCCACATAGCATATATGGTGGGCGCTAACGGGATCGAACCGCTGACATTCTGCTTGTAAGGCAGACGCTCTCCCAGCTGAGCTAAGCGCCCATATATAAGGGAATAAACCCTATTTCAATCAAAGTGGTGACGCGTACGGGATTCGAACCCGTGAAGCCGCCGTGAAAGGGCGGTGTCTTAACCACTTGACCAACGCGCCATTTTGGCTCCTCGAGTAGGATTCGAACCTACGACAGCCTGATTAACAGTCAGGTGCTCTACCGACTGAGCTATCGAGGAGTGTTCTGTCACATGACGTCGACAAGTGTTATTATATGACAAGAAAAATAAAAATGCAAGTATTTTTTTACAAAATTATAAAAATATCACAAAAGATTATACTTTCTCCTCAAAACTGCTTTTCAGAGCTGACTGCTTCACATTTTCTCACCGATCTCCATCAATGCCGATAAAATACCATCCGCTGTTTCACATATCGGAGCCTCCGCTGCATACAAAAATTACAACGAATTAATTGAAATTCCTAATATATTATATATTTTTCCCTCAACGATATTTATTTTTAGGATTTTGTATTCTTTATGCTTTATTTATAAAATTTATCATTAGTATATACAATTATTTAAAAATACTATGCTTTATTTTTATAATATTATTGCTTTTGTCTATTGCAAAGAGTAAAATAATAGCATGTCCAAATTTGTTATGCAAATTCACTATCATATTTTAGAGGGGGAAATCACTTATGTTCAAAAGGATACTCATTGCCAACCGGGGCGAAATTGCCGTCCGCATTATCCGTGCCTGCAAGGAGATGGATATTGAGACCGTTGCCGTATATTCTGATGCTGATGCCAATGCCATGCATGTTCAGCTGGCAGATTTGTCATACAACATTGGCCCGGCTGACGCTGCAGAAAGCTATCTGAATATGACAGCCATCCTGAAGGCCGCCAGAGATACCAATGCAGATGCTATCCATCCCGGCTATGGCTTCCTCTCTGAAAATGCGGATTTTGCCGATATGGTGACCAGGGCCGGCCTTACCTGGATTGGTCCGCTTGCCGCCACCATCCGGCAGGTAGGAGACAAGGATGTGGCAAGGCTGTCCATGGAACCTTCCGGCATACCGATGGCCAAGGGCAGCGAGCCTCTGACCGGCAATGAAATGGCGATGGAAGCTGCCAGAGAGGTC